>NZ_PJBM01000105.1:0-23327 GCF_002836075.1 Shewanella sp. GutDb-MelDb
ATGGTATCGGTGAAATGGCGAAAAAGCCTTTTTTTAATTTGTCCAACTACCAAACAAAGCGACTACTCATACATGCAGGGTTTCATTCTCAGAATGCATTAGCAGTGTTCAATGCTTCTCGTTTATTGTTAATTCTATTAGGCACTATTATTGCTATTGCTTTACTCAATATTTTTCCGAATATTTCTGGGATATGGACTATATATATATTTTGCTTATGTCTAGGTGGTGCTTTTATAACCCCATCAACGGTCTTACAATCGTTGGCTAATCGTCGTATGCGTCAATTACGGGTTGGTTTTCCAGATGCATTAGATCTACTTGTTGTTTGTTGTGAAGCGGGTCTAGGCTTGATGGCTGCAATGCAAAGGGTGGCCAGAGAACTTGCATTTAGCCATCCAAAATTAGCGAGTGAATTAGAGCTTGTTTGCAGTAAAACTAGAGCCGGACTGACTATTAAAGTTGCTCTTCAAGAGTTTACCGATAGAACGGGCCTTGAAGATATTAAAGGCCTTAACTCTGCTATTTCACAAAGTATGCGCCTAGGTACTGGTATAGCGGAGACGCTCAGAGTATTTTCAGATGAGTATCGTGATAAGCGCTTGCAAGCTGCTGAAGAGCAAGCTGCAAAGTTAGCGGTAAAGATGATCTTTCCAATGATGTGTTGTATTTGGCCTTCATTTTTTATTGTGGCTGTAGGACCTGCGGTGTTAAAAGTGATGAAAGTATGGGGTCAGGCTTTTTAAATAATTAATGGCTACAATCAGAGACCAAAAGGGATCCAAAATGCTGACTGTTAAACCTACTTTTAAAATTTCACGCAACTCTGTTTTAGCGATGTTATTTCTTATACTATTTTGTGGCTGTTCTTCAACCACTCCAGAAGAACCGTTAGCAATCAAAGCACCTGACAGACAAGATCTACTTGATGCCGGAGCCTTATCATCTATAACCTCTGATTTTGAAGCTCCAAAAACGGAAGAGGAAGCATTGAGTAAAGCTAGGAAGGAGGAGCAAGCTGGTAATTTGGAAAAAGCACTTTATGCGTATATTCAGGCTTTAGATTTTAATGCCAAAAATGCTAACACCTTTTATCATATAGGCCGGATCCATACGATGCGGGGAAATCCTGATATCGCTTTTAGAGCTTATAATGAAGCCCTTGTACTTGACCCTAATTTGGTGATGGTACATGCAGACCTTGGGGTCGTTAGCATGGATAAACGTCAATATAGAGAGGCGAGAATCCATTTAGAAAAAGCGATAGAGTTAGATCAAAAAAGGTTAGCGTCAATCAAGACCAGTCGTCTAATTGGGACATTGTATGTTCCAGATCGTGAATCACCAGCTCGAGTTTATAATGCGATTGCCATCCTTGATGATGTACAAGATGATCATGATAAAGCACGAGAATATTTCAGGCTTTTAATAGAACTTCAGCCACATTCAGCCATCTTGATATCAAACTTGGGATATTCTTATTACTTAACGGGGGATCTCACAACGGCTGAAAAATATTTACGACAAGCAATTCAAGAGGATCAAAATTTGGACCGTGCTTGGACCAATTTAGGATTAGTTTATGTTCGAAAGGGCTTGTATAAGCGAGCGCTAGCGACATTTGAACAAGCAATGGAACCAGCAGATGCACTAAATGATCTCGGCTATTTTTTAATGTTAGAAGGCAACTACGATAAAGCGATAGAGTTATTTGAAAGAGCTATCGATACTTCACCAAGCTATTTCGAACAAGCACAGAAAAACTTAAAAAGAGCGAGAGCTGAACTATCAGATGAGTTTAGTCACGCTACTAATTAGTCAAAATATCAATCCAACTTATTTGTTAAGGGGTTATTGGTTGTTATGCCAATGACCCATTATTAATGTGCACTTCGTTTAAATTTAAATCATTCAATCAATGACTAAACCTGCTCTAACTCTAGTTGCATTAACATCATATCTTCACCGTCTAAAACTTCAGTATGGGTACTTTGGCAATGGCTACAAACGATGTTTCTTTGGTCATGTATCGATTCGTTGTTACACGATAAACAGCTTATGACGAGTGGCTGTATATTCATTTCGAGGGTCGCTTCTGCGCATATACCTTCCAACTTAAACGTTTCAAAAGCAGTTTTTAGCAGGCTGGGTTCTACACCACTTAAGATCCCCAGTTTAATACTGACCCGAGTCACCTTATTAGCATCATTTTGCTGCGCAAACTTTTCACACTCTTCGATCAGTGCTGTGACTATAGAATATTCGTGCACTAACAGATCCTCGGTAGAAGTTCGCCCTGGGGGACGTCTAAAAATCGGCGACTACCCCATGGAGTATTCAATATCACTTTACCCGGTTTTATTTGATTTACATGGCCAATAAGCGCGGCTTGTTCGCAATGGCAGAATGTCTTCATTACTTCTAGTGTTGCCGCGACAGAGGTTTGAGGTACTGCGAGAATAAAGGTGCCTTCATTGGCTAAATCAAAAGGCTCAAAACCGTATAACTCACATAAGCCAGACACCTCACTGCTCACTGGTATCGCTGATTCGTTCACCTCTATACCAACATCTGACGCAGATGCCCACTCATTTAGCACTGCGGATAAACCACCACGCGTGGCATCTCTCATGGCATGGATCTCTATATTGGCGGCAATTAGCTGCTCCACAATTGGCCAAAGGCTAGCGCAATCGCTGGTGAGTTCCGATTCGAGTGCAAGGCCTTCGCGAGCCATTAAAATAGCGGCGCCATGACGACCTATATCTCTGGAGACGATAATGGCATCTCCGTCTTGTAGATTTTTAACCGAGATTTCATTATTAATAATTCGGCCAACACCTGAGGTATTGATAAAAAGGCCATCTGCACAGCCTCTCGGTACCACCTTAGTATCTCCACAAACAATACGGGCACCTGAACGTTTAAGCTCGTTCGCCATGCTGGTTACAATGACCTTAAGATCATCAATGGCAAAGCCCTCTTCGATGATAAAACTGCTGCTTAAAAATTGTGGTTCAGCCCCCATCATCGCTAAATCGTTAACGGTTCCTGCAATGGCAAGTTTGCCTATATCTCCACCCGCAAAAAAAAGGGGGGCAACGGTAAAGGAGTCAGTTGTAAAAGCCGTATATCCACTAAAATGCAGTCGAGCTGCATCTTCTTCACTTCTAAGGATAGGGTTGTCAAAGGCTTTGAAAAATATATCTTTAATCAGACGGTTCATCTCTTTACCGCCACCGCCATGACTTAGCTGAACGGTTTTATTGGCTTTTAAATGACTCATTCAGTAACTCCGTTATAACGAAAATGTGCATTACAAGCACCTTCAGAGCTGACCATACAACTGCCCAAAGGTGTTTCCGGGGTGCAACCACGGCCAAAAACTTTGCAATCTTTGGGTTTTGATAAACCACGTAAAATATCACCACACTGGCAAGCTTTATGATCGTCTATTTCAATATTTGGTAGTTGCTCTTTATATACCTGTTCAGCGTCTCGGTGACGATATTCATCGCGGAGCATTAGAGCTGAGTCAGCAATGGGACCAAGTCCGCGCCATCGAAAACTGGGTCTAATGATCATGTATTTGTTGATCAGTGCTTGAGCGGTTAGATTACCTTGTTCTGACACTGCACGGCTATATTGGTTTTCGAGCAATGCGATGGCTTTAACCTTTTGCTTAGCAATCATTAAGATCGATTCCATTACATCAACGGGCTCAAAACCGGATATAACCAATGGGGTATTATAGGTTTTAACTGCTGAGCGATATACCTTGGCGCCACTGATCACACTGACATGCGCTGGGCCGATAAAGGCGTTAACTTTAACATTTGGGTCTGCCATGACAGCATCGATCGCCGGTGGGACCAGTACATGGTTGATATGGAAAAGCAGGTTGGAAATATGACGTTTTTCTGCTTGCTCTAACAGCACTGCCGTCATTGGGGTTGAGGTTTCGAATCCAATAGCAAAGAAAATGACTGTTTTATCCGGATTGTCAGTGGCTATCGTAAGGCAGTCTAGTGGATCGTAAATGGGTCGAATATCGCAGCCGCTGGCTCTGAACTGAGCAAGGTTGCCGTTGGAACCGGGCACTCGAATCATGTCACCGAGTGTAATAAGAATAGTATCGGGTAAGCTTGCTAACGCCGCAGCATGGTCAATACGCTCTTTTGGCATAATACATACGGGGCAACCAGGTCCATGAATAAATTCAATATTGTCTGGCAACAATTGATTTAAACCGTATTTCATTATGGTGTGGGTATGTCCGCCACACACTTCCATAATATTAATTTGGCCCGGATATTTTGCCGCCGTGATGGCTATTTGTTTTGCCAGCGACTTAATCACCTCCGGATCTCTAAATCCTTGGTAGAGCTCGTTTAAAGAGAGCATTATGATACGTTCTCCTCTTGCTCTAGTTTCTCTACGATCTCTTGATATAACGCGAGGCTTTCGAGTGCGTCAGCCTTATCTATCTTATTCATGACAAAACCAATGTGAATAAGGACATAGTCACCCAGCGCCAGTGGTTCACTCATCAAATGGCTACTGACTTTACGTTTAACGCCCATGGTATCGACAGTGACAGATTCTTGCCCTGCATGTAATTCAACGACCTGCGATGGGATTGATAAACACATTAGGCGTTACCTCCCATATGCTTCGCTATCCAGTCGGCAACGTTGCGTAGTGATTGAGTGTCTTTAATCGAAACCTCAATAAGCTCAACATTGGGGTTAAGCTTTTTAAGTTGGGCTTTTGATTCTTCAATACTGAAATCAAAATGGGGTAGTAAGTCACACTTGGTGATTAAAACTACATCTGCACGACGGAACATTACCGGGTACTTTTCGATTTTATCATCGCCTTCTGGCACCGATAACAACACAATGTTTTTATGTGTGCCAACATCATAGCTAGCAGGGCAGACTAAGTTACCTACGTTTTCGATAAAGCAGATATCGAGTGGCTCCAGATCAATATGGTGCAATGCACTATGAACCATAAAGGCATCTAAATGGCATGCAGAGCCGGTTTGGATCTGGAAGGCTTCGATCCCTTTTGCTGTTAATCTATCGGCATCTCTCGATGTTTCAAGATCGCCTTCAATAACAGCATATTTCAAATCCATGTGCAGGTGTAAATGTTCAAGCAGTGTTGTTTTGCCACTGCCTGGGCTACTCATGATATTAAACGCAGTCACTGACTTGGCTTCAAAGTGTTCGCGGTTATGTTGTGCTTCTATGTCGTTTTTATCTAGAATCTTATGGATCAAAGACAAGGTTTTTTTGTCATTTAACTGCGGGTTAGTCGCTATGTTTTGATCTTTTTTTGAATGAGAATGGCTCGGGTTTAAAGAGTGATCATGACGGGTAATTGAACAGCCACAGTCTTGGCACATAGGTAACTCCGTATTATTAGTTATATCTCATTGTCGGCCATCTTTAATGGCGTAGCATTGATGTAAATCAGTTTTAGCGGCATCGAAAGGTGATACTGCTCATGTTTGTTAGAGGGTGTTATGGATAGCGTACCAAGCTTGGCCTAAGGCTATGCCTGCATCATTAATAGGTACCCGACCACTTGGTATTAGCTTATTACCTTGTATTTGAAGTGATTTTTCACAGTGCTCAGAAAGGTAGCGATTTTGAAACACCCCGCCAGTTAACACTATGGGGTACTGAGGATAGTGTTTCGCAACGTCACAGATGGCTTTCGCAAGAGTGTCCATAAATGCTTTCGCAATTAAGGCTGTTCTTGCCGGAGTTAACGGTTGGCTTATCACTGCATCAAGGATTTGTTTGATAAGCGCAGTTGAGTCCCATTGATTGTCAGTTGATAATGTCATGTCAAAAATAATGCTTTCTGAGTCACTATCGACCGCTTTATTACTTGCCAGAGATGCTGCATGAGTAATATCAATACTTTTGATTGATTGTATGCAAACGGCTTGGTTTGCGGCGGTTTCGAGCAGTATTCCGGCTTGCCCTTCGTATTGCGTTTTATCAATAAGGTTCAGTAACACTGCAACGACGTCGAACAAACGACCGATGGAGCTTGTGCTTTTAGCTGCAGGTGTTGTTTGCCATACCTTATTTAAATTGGACAAGGTAATAGTGGATAATTTTCCTATTGCAGGTATTGCAAAGTGATTTATCTGTTGCAGTGAATATTTTTCAAGCAATATAGACAAAAGCAACCTAACGGGTTGTTTAATGGCTTGTTCACCACCAATTAATTTGAAGGGTTTTAGATAAGCAATGCGGTGATAACAGTGCGCATCGGCGATCAATGCTTCGCCACCCCAGAGGGTGTTATCGGTACCAAGTCCAGTTCCATCAAAAGCAAACGCTAAGACTTGTTGTGTTGATTTGTTTTCAGCAAGCACACTTAATACGTGAGCATAATGGTGCTGGACTGCAGTTCTTTTTATGCCTGTTAATGATTCGCCCCAGCGGCTAGTAAAATAGTCAGGATGAAGATCATGTACTAGCCGCTCAGCTTTAAAACGATATAGCCTTGAGAATGTCTCTAGCGTGTCATGAAAATAGCTTTCAGCCTCTATAGAGACAAGATCGCCAATATGTGGACTTAAGAAAACATTATGCTCAAAGCCAAAGCAAACGGTATTCTTTTGCTGTGCACCTAAACCCAATGTGGGTGAGGTTATCCGCTTAGGACTGTAAATTGATAGTGGGGCATAGCCACGAGCGAGTCTAATAACTTGTAATCTATGGTTTATCACCTGTACGACACTGTCATCGCAGCCGTTTAAAATGGGACGGTTGTGGTCCAAGATGTAATCAACAACGTGGCCAAGCTTAAACGCTATATCTGCGCTATCGGTAATGATAGGTTCGCCGGATAGATTGGCACTCGTCATCACTAGCGGTAAGTCGACTTGTTGCAGCAATAAGTGATGCAAAGGAGTATAGGGCAAAAATACTCCTAGCCTATCGATATCAGGGGCCACCAACTTACTTATCGTTAAGGTTGGCTGGAGCTTTTTTCTCATTACAACAATAGGCCGTTCATTACTTGCTAAAGTGAGCCACTCGGTTTCATTTCCTTCAACAAGCTGCTTAGCAACCCAAATATCTTTAACCATTATCGCTAATGGTTTGGCTGGTCTGTGCTTACGCGCCCGTAACGCCTCTAGGCTGTGTTGATTGCTTGCATCACAAACTAGATGAAATCCGCCTAATCCCTTTATGGCAACGATATTTCCCGCTTTAAGCGCTGCAACGGTTTGCTCTAGAGCATCTTTGTGGCCGTTGTGATGGCTTAAGTCTGGTTTTTTAAAGGTCAGTAGGGGACCGCAATCTGGGCAACTTACAGGCTGTGCATGATAACGTCTGTTTAACGGATTTTGGTACTCGCTTTCGCAGGCTGAGCACATGTCAAAATGTGCCATAGAGGTATTTTTACGATCGTAAGGTAAGGTATTGATAATCGAATATCTTGGCCCACAATTAGTGCAATTGGTGAACGGGTATCTAAAATAGCGACTCTGTGGATTTGTAATATCGGCAATACAATCATCACAGCTACATTTATCCGGCGATACTGCAACGACGGCATTAGTCGTATGCTTGCTATGGATAATACAAAATGGCTCTGTAACTTCAACAGGCGGTAGAACAGTCATTGAGATATTATCGATTCGGGCGAGTGGCGGTGGCGATTGGATGAGTAATGTTTTAAATTGATCGATCACATCTTCACTGGCCTGAGCCTCAATCGTAACGCCTTCACTATTATTAAGGACACTGCCAGTCAATTTTAGTTCATGGGCTAATCGGTAGACGAAAGGCCGAAACCCGACACCCTGTACGATGCCGGTGATCTTAATAAGTACCCGTTTAATAGACTGGGTCATTAATGTCTACGCTGTTTTAAAAACAGTGATCCTACTGCGATATTTACACCCTCTAAATCCATCTGTTGATTGGGGTTAAGGGTAAAGTTTTTACCTAAGCGCAATGAGATCCTTTTTCCCAACAACTCATTATTAAAAGAACTGCCTGCTAATGCGACCGATTTAATACAGATGTTTTGATCTAAATGCTCAATCCAGTTACAGATGAAATCGGCGAGCGAATCGTGCATGCCAAACGCGAGCTTTTCAATATTGCCATCTTCTGCCAACCTAAAACTGATAATGCTACCCAGTGTTTTGCACCAGTTTAGACTGCGAAATGCTTCGCCTCGTGTGAGAGGAAAGTCGACTCTTGGTGCATTGCTGCCTTTGTGTCGCATAGCACTGGCGATAACAAAATCACTTAGCTGGACTTTGTTTAACGTTATATTTTCATTTGTTGTGGCGGCGCCGAGTAAAACGGCCGCTATCGCCCACAAAGACTGAATATTGTTTGTCGGTGCCGTCAGTTTTAACTCGAGTAATGCTAAATAGTCTTCTGGGTGTTGCTGTTTAAATTTATCAAACAAGTTCTTTTGCGGTGACGAATCGATTTGATGGACGATGTCATAGCCATTATCAGGTAACGTTGGAAACTCAAAAAACAGTTCTAATTTTTGTTTAGAATCCATGGTTACAATACGACTTTTATTGGTATCGCTTAAGTAGAGTACAGCGCAGTTTTTTGCCTTTTTCACCCCCAGATTGGCTGCATGTAGTGCACAAGTTGCTGCTTCATGCAGTTCTTGAATCGATGCGAGCTCTATATCTGTAGACTGCGGAGAAGTTAGCGTACTCACTTCAATATGATCTTTCACCCAGTGCACGTCATATTGTCCAAGATGTACATCATCATGTAGTGGGGTCTTATCTGAGTGATAAGTTTTATGGCCTGTTTCTTTAAGAGGAACCCATAGCGCGTTAACTAAAGCGAGCTGTGGGTTATCGGTGCGACTAATATAGATCCAATCCACACCACGCTGACGTAACAGTTCGCAAATAACTAATAATAATCTCGAATTAGCGAAACAAAGAGAGTAAAGCGGGTCTGTTAGCCTGGGGTGGTTATCAATTGCTCTGCTACAAATCAGTGGTTTTTCGATGCTTGATAATGCGAGAACTTGCTGCTCTGTGACCACAAAGTGTGCATTGAGATTATTGGGGTTGCAGATCACTAGTTTTTGCCGCTCACTGTTCCCGATTGCATTATTGGGCTTATAGCTAAGCTGTACTATCTGTTTGCCATCAACGACTGGTAGATCAACATAGCCTTTAGTTTCAAGGTTATCAACCAGCACCTTGACTGCCTTTAGATCGATAGCCTTATGTTGTTCGTTAACGCGCTTTTCTGCTTGGCAACAAGGACAAACATAGTCCAGTTGGCCAAAATACCCGGCTTGATTATCACCAAATTGTGGCTGACAGTGCTGGCAGTACTCTTGTAACAGTGGTGTATGCTGCAACAGTTTATGATTACCTATGGGAGCTTCAATAAGCGAGATATTGGGCTTTATCAGCCATGATGAGATCAAAAAATCTTCTGCTATGGCATCAGCAAGTTGTTCTAATTCTGATTGTTCACCTTTAGCTTCAATAAAATAGCGGTTGCCCGTTTGCCCGATCGTGACATCGTATTGGTCGTTTAATAAGTATTGATTGCAGAGGTGGCCATAAAAGGGCACCTCGCGCTGACAGTCAAATTCAAATCTAATATTCTTCATCTGATATTAGGCCCCGTTTGTATGAGTCTGGGATAAGAGCGTTGATATCGATGTTTGCCCGTCGGGTGTGTGAAAAGCCCAATTGTTCAAGGTGATTCATTAAGGTGCGCTCCATTAAAGGCACCGCGGCTTGAATTTGCGGCGTTAAGCCGAGAGTCATAGGTTCAAGCACGGTGGGAGTCACACCAAGAACAAAGGTTTTTGGCCTGTCGCCGACCATTTCCATCATAATCAAGGTTTGCAGCATCTCAACTTCGTGAGCACTGCCTTGCCAATCAATTTCAGCGGGAGCGTTATCGAAGTCGAAGAAATAAACCTCCCCGGGTTCGACGCCATTGGCGTTAACGGTATCAACCACCAGTAAATAGTCATATTGGCATAACGTGGGAATAAGTCCCTGAGCGAGAGTGCCACCATCAATGAGATCAAGTTGATGTTCTGGATGGTGGAAAAGGTAATTTTCTTGGATATAATTGACGAAATGTACGCCGATACCTTCATCGGCGTACAGGACATTGCCAATACCAAGTAGCAATATCTTCATGTTTTCCTTTTATTTCTTTTTATGATAATCATAACCAGAGACAATAGAGTCCACTGAATTGTGCTTAAAGCGGATCCCAGTCCAAACAGCCATATAGACGTGGATAACGACAAAAATAATAAAGACCCAAGTAAAGTAATGGTGCCATATTCTGACCGGTGCTAATCCCCCCATCATCATGGTGATCCAACTAGCCACTCCACCAAGCATTCCTCCCAGTCCTTGATGATATACATTGGCATATAACACTAGGCCCGTAACGCAGATCAGCAAGGCAACTAATGAAATTGCAAGGTAAGTCACAAATTGCAGTGGCCCGTAGACTCCGGCTTTGTCTAAATGTCCCATCCAAAGGTAAGACTTTAGCTGGGTGATCCAACTTTTAGGGCTTAATACATCTTTAAATGAACGTCTTTCGTTATCACTTTTACCAAAAAAGAACAGATAGGCTCTCACCAATGTAATGGAAACCAGAAGGAAACCAAAAACTTGGTGGGCGGCGCGAATATAGCCTTGTACCAACACATCCGAACTTTCTGGTGCGACCAAAAATGGCCAGGAAATGTAGAATCCTGTAATGATAAGGATCAGAATGGCTAATGCTCTTAACCAATGAAATATCCTTATCGCCGCACCAAAAACAAGTTGTCTTTGGTAGGGTGCTGATTGAATTTTCATGCTTACCCCCTTTACTAAAACCCGTTGGGATTGACTTTAAACGCACCTAAATCAGTACCCTTGAAATCCATAACGTGCACTGCACAAGCCATACAAGGGTCCAATGAGTGGATAATACGGATGACCTCTAATGGCTTGGTTGGGTCTTCAAGTTTTAACCCAATCAAAGATGCCTCATAAGGTCCCATGTTACCGTTCACATCCACAGGTCCAGCATTCCATGTGGTTGGCACCACAGCTTGATAATTCTCAACTTTGCCTCCCTTTATTCGGATCCAATGACTTAGCATGCCGCGTGGCGCTTCAATCATAGAGTGACCGACGTATTCTTTATTCGGATCAATTTCAGGCTTAGTATAAGTAGACTCATCGGACTGCATGTTAGTGAGTAAAGCATCAAAGGTTTTCAGGCTTTCTTCAGCAACAATCACCGTCTGCAGCATACGACCAGCAGTGCGGCCTAGGGTGGTAAATAGCGCCTCAATCGGCAGACCCGTTTCGCTGAGTAATCCATTTACAGCGTCAACCACCACTTGATTGCCGCGAGCATAGTTCACCAACAAGCAGGCGAGTGGGCCAACTTCAACTGGCTCACCTTGGTAACGAGGTGATTTAACCCAGCTGTATTTACCATCACCATTAACGGTAGGCAGCTTGCCGTAAACCGTGTCTCTTTCTACAAAACCTGTGTAATTTGGTACGGTAGTACCATCGTAAGGGTGCTGTGGTCCATCGGCTTTGTACCAGGCATGGGTAACATCTTCTTTGATTAAATCAGGGTTTAAATCGCTCACTCCTGCTAGATCACCATTCATGATCACGCCTTGGTTGAACATGTACTGCCCGTCACCCAATAAGAAGTCATCTGTGGCTAAGAAGTTCTTTACGTTGACGCCACCGAGTACGCTTGGCTCACTACCAAACGCTTCTGCTGCCATCACTATGTCTGCTTTATATGCGCGAATAATAAAATCATTTACGATGGCGTGTTTTTGTTTCCACTCTTGTAGACGTGCCGGGCTTAACATGTCACGAACTGACGTTACGCCACCAACAACAATGGACTGTGGATGGGGTGATTTACCACCAAATATGGCTAGCATCTCTGCCGCAACACGCTGTACTTCAAGTGCTTTGAGGTAATGAGATAGCGCAATAAGATTTTGCTCAGGGGTAAACTTGTAAGTACCGTTGCCCCAATATGCGTTAGCGAATGGGCCCAGCTTACCGGTCTCTACTAAGCCTTTTACTCGCTCTTGCACTGCTCTTAAGTCACCTTCACCGGCATTAATTGGCTTATCAGTGTACTTGAGCGCAACTTGAGCGGCTAAAGCTGGATCTGCACTTAAAGCTGATACGACATCAACCCAGTCCAAACCGTGAAGATGGTAGAAATGCACAATGTGATCATGCATATAAAGTGAAGCCTGCATCAAGCTACGTAGATATTTAGCATTTAACGGAATTTTCACGCCTAACGCATTCTCTACGGCTTCTGTACCACAGCGGTAGTGGGAATAGGTACACACACCACAAATACGCTGTACGATTAAGCCAACGTCCATTGGCGTGCGACCTTTTAGAATCACTTCGATACCGCGCCAAAGCGTAGAAGATGACCATGCTTTTTGAATAACATTATTCTCATCAACCTCAACCTCAATCCGCAAGTGACCTTCAATTCGAGTGATAGGATCGATTACTACACGTTTACTCATGATTCTTCCTCTTCAGATTTGGCAAAGACACTGGCGACGGCATGTGCACCAATACCGACAGCTGTGGCGCCTAATATGACGGCACCTATCGTATCTGTCGTGGCGTCTAAGCCGTGTAGTAACTGTCTACCCAATGGTTTTTCAAAGTCAGCCATCTCATCCCAAAAATTGGGCTCTGAGCAGCCCATACATCCATGGCCTGCTAATACTGGCCAGCTGGTATGGTGGTTAAATCGCTCAGTTGGGCAGTTGTTGTAGGTGTAGGGACCTTTACAGCCGACTTTATATAAGCAGTAACCGTCTTTGGCCCCTTGATCGCCAAACTCTTCTACGAATTCACCGGCATCGAAACGCCCACGTCGTTCGCAGTTGTCATGTACACGCGCGCCATAAGCCCATTTAGGACGGTTAAACATATCTAACGCAGGAAGTTTGCCGAACATAATGAAATACATCAGCGTGCCGACAATGTTTTTCTCACTTGGGGGACAGCCGCCGAGGTTGATAACAGGCTTATCAACTACCTCATAAACGCCTTTAGCGCCGGTTGGGTTTGGTGATGCAGCTTGTACGCCACCGAATGCTGCACATGTACCCACAGATATTATTGCTGCAGCGCCTGCTGCTGCCTCTTTGACAATATGCAGTCCAGTATGGCCTTTACAACCAACAGTAAGGTAAGCACCGTTATTCGCGGTGGGTACAGCACCTTCAACAGCAAGTAAATAGTTGCCTTTATAGGCTTCTAATGCGTGCTCTAAGTTCTCTTCAGCCTGCCAACCAGCGGCGGCCATCAATGTTTCATGGTACTCAAGAGAAACATGGTCAAAAATTAGCGCATCAAGATTAGGGGTATCGGTGCGAATAAGGGATTCTGAACAACCTGTGCATTCAGCCAAATGTAACCAGATCAGCGGCACGCGGTTTGCCAGTTCTGCAGCTTCAGCAACCAAGGTGCTAAACGGCAAGGGAAGGGCCAGCATGGCAGCAACAGATGCGGTCCATTTCATAAAATCACGGCGGCTAATGCCATTTTGCAACATCTTTTCTTGGAGCGTTTCACCGTGACGAGGTTGTAATTGGCGCAGCTGCTCCATTCGCGTCACACCTTGCTGATAAAGGGCTTCGTGTGTATCCATGGTTATACCTATTATTATGGGTAAGGAATTTGCTCTACGAAGACAGTCTATGCCTCAAAAAGCCCCCTAATATTGATGTGCGTCAAGCTTTATAAGGGTTTGGCGGGCTAGGTAAAATGTAAGGTTTACTCCCTTGAGCTAGATCATTTATTTATTGGGGTAAAGGACAATTTGTCTACGCTGTAAAATAAGTGTGACTCGCATCACCTTTTGTTATCATTCTTTAGTTAAGTGATTGTTAATTAAACCAATGGTGATAAACGTCTGATTTATATTGTTTTGAGGCTGAGCTTAGCGGTTCTGATCTTAATGGCGTTAATGCAGTGTTACAGTAATACCGTCATATTGAAGGGAGCTATTACGGCTGAAATAATATTTTTGGCGTTTGTTTGTGGAATGGTACTGTAATCTAAATGGATTGCACTGGTGCTCGGTCCTTTACTTGCGATGTACCTTGTGGCGCTAATGCACAATGATATCCAAGGTGAGATTGTCACCGTTGGTGATTATAAGTTGTTTAAGTTTTGGCTGAGTATGTAGGGGCTGCTTTGGCCTGATTAAGTTTATATATCCACAAAGAGGTTGATGGCCAGCAGTCGATGACACGCAAAGCGGGCGAGTATTAGTATAAACGTTAGAATTAAAGTTAATACAGCCTAGACGCCTATATATCAATGAGATAAAGAAGTTAGGTTGTGTGTCAGTGTGATGATTTAATTGACTTGGCGACAGATACAAAAAAGCCTCTAATTTAGTTAGAGGCTTTTTTAGTTAAGCAATTTAAATCTACACTAAGAATTAGTTAACACTAATCGTTAGAAGCTAGCTGATTTAGGTGCTCTTGGAAATGGGATCACGTCACGGATGTTAGCCACGCCAGTAACATAAGAGACTAGGCGTTCAAAACCTAATCCGAAACCTGCGTGTGGCACAGTGCCATAACGACGTAGGTCACGATACCACCAATAATCTTCTTGGCTTAGTTCCATCCCTGCAAGACGTGCATCAAGAACGTCTAAACGCTCTTCACGTTGAGCGCCACCGATGATCTCACCAATACCCGGTGCTAATACATCCATCGCTGCCACTGTTTTACCATCGTCGTTCAATCGCATATAGAATGCTTTGATATCTTTAGGGTAGTTTTTAACAACAACAGGGGCTTTGAAGTGTTCTTCGGCTAGATAGCGTTCATGCTCTGAATGCAGATCGATTCCCCATTCAACGTCGTACTCAAACTTCTTACCAGACGCTTTAAGAATTTCGATAGCATCGGTGTAATCAATTTGAGCAAAGTCACTGGTGACGAATGCTTCTAAACGCTCGATAGCGGTTTTTTCAACACGTTGTGCAAAGAACTCAAGATCATCTCTGCGCTCTGCTAGTACCGCTCTAAAGCAGTACTTCAACATATCTTCAGCAAGTTTTGCGACATCGTCTAGATCGGCAAAAGCAACTTCAGGCTCAACCATCCAAAATTCAGCAAGGTGACGACTGGTATTTGAATTTTCAGCACGGAATGTAGGACCAAAGGTATAAACCTTAGATAGCGCGCACGCGTATGTCTCTGCGTTCAACTGACCCGATACGGTTAAGAAAGATTCTTTACCGAAAAAGTCTTCGCTGTAATCGACGGCGCCTTTATCGTCACGGGGTAGGTTTTCGAGATCCAAAGTTGAAACTCGGAACATCTCACCAGCACCTTCAGCGTCAGAGGCGGTAATTAAGGGAGTAGAAACCCAAATATAACCTTGTTCGTGATAAAAACGGTGAATCGCTTGCGATAAACAGTTACGCACACGTGCCACGGCACCAATGATATTGGTACGCGGACGTAAATGCGCTAGCTCACGTAGATGTTCAATAGAGTGGCGTTTAGCTGCCATCGGATAAGTGTCTGGATCTTCTACCCAGCCAGCAACCTCAACGTGGGTCACTTGCATTTCGAAGGCTTGGCCCTTACCCGGTGATTCAACAACTTCACCGGTCATAATGACAGAACAACCCGCAGTAAGCTTTAACACTTCGTTGTCGTAATTCTCTAAATTATTCGGTACTACGCCCTGAATAGGGTCGAAACATGAACCGTCATAAATAGCGAGGAATGAGATCCCAGCTTTAGAATCGCGGCGGGATCTAACCCAGCCACGTACTGTGATTTGCGAACCAATCGCAAAGTCACCTTTAAATACAGAAGCGACAGATGTAATGCTCATTGTTGCTTAGCTCTCCAACGAAACGTTTTAAATAAAAATTTGGACGTTTATATTACCTTGATACACGCTTTTCTCAAGTGGAAAGTAAGGTAAGTTGGTCAGGATCTTGTTATTGTTTCAAAAAGATGGCGAAAACTACGGATAGTATCGATGAAAAGGCTCAGGTTTTTCCAATATTTGCTGACAACCTTGTCTGTCGTGGGTTGGTCATTAGCGGTTTATGCATTGATTTTGTTTGATGGTGCAAGACCTGATACCGCTGTGGGGTATCTTAAAAGTAAGGGCGTTGAAATTCAGTTTGAATGGGATCCCGTACAAACGGTGTTACTAGCCGATATCGTTTGGTGGTGCGCATTCGTGAGTTTTATTAACTTAGGCTTCAATTATTATATTGCCAAGCACAGTCGTCTTGGCTGGTGGGTGAATATTCCTTTGCTATTTTTATGCTCATTATCGGCAGGGCTCTATATTCGCTTTGTGGTGTAACTCAGTGTGCAATCAAAACACTTTCTCATACCCATCACATTAAATTTCAGCCAATACATAAACGGTTAAGTGTGTTAATCAAAGATGCATTGATGGGTTAAGGGCGAGTGTCTTGCCAATTACAGGCATTAATAAGCAGAGTGTTTAGGTGTTTCCCGTAGAAGACAAAGCCGCGAACGTTGAGTTTACCCATTTAGATAGGATAACGAATAACCTAGAGTGGATGCATCGGGTATAACGAATTCGGATAGGGGTTAAGGTTAAGTATCGGTGTGGGAGATAAGCCTGCACAGTTGATCAATCATCGCTGCCGTGGCGCCCCATATAAAATAGGATTTGTAAGGGATAAAGTGAACTGGGTATTTAATCCCATTGCGGCTAAAGTACTGCGTGTGTCTATTATCATTATTCAATAGAAATGACAGCGGAATGGTAAATAGCTCATCGACCTCACCAGGATCAATAATGGGCGTAAATGGCTGTTTTACAATGCTTACCACCGGTGTTATATCAAAACCAGTAAATGTTTTATGGTCGTGCAATAAGCCAATGACATCAACATTGTCAATAAACAGTCCGATCTCCTCTTCTGCCTCACGTAAAGCAGTAGCTTCTAAACTCGTATCAAACTTTTCTACTTTGCCACCAGGAAAACTGATCTGTCCAGGATGTGCTCGCAGATGGGTAGGTCGCCGGGTAAGAATAAGCTCGAGTTCACCGTGATTAAAACTCAGAGCAATGAGCACGGCAGCCTTACGAAAAGGTTTAGTGAGTTCAAACTGATGAGAAGCCGGTAAATGATGTGACTGCGGCAAAGAGTGGAGATTAAATTTGAGTCTAAACTCCACTAAATCCATATCATTAAGCCTCTTGATTAATCCGCGATAGCACCGGCAGGATCTTACTCACCTTATCGAAACTTTCTTGATATTCAGCATCCACTTTAGAGTCTGCAACTATGCCGCCTCCCGCCCAACAATACAGAATGTTATCCTGTTTGGGACTAATATCCCTACTTTGCTGTTGCGCGACTAAAGTTCGAATGGTGATACTGGTGTCCATATTTCCATTTTGGCTAATATAACCAATAGATCCACAGTAAAGACTTCTTCGTGATGGTTCAAGTTCTTCAATGATCGCCATTGCGCGTATTTTAGGGGCGCCCGTAATAGAGCCTCCAGGAAAGCAGGATTTCAAAAGGTCACTAGCGTCTAAAGTTGGTTTTAATGTCGCAGTTACCGTACTCACAAGATGATGCACTGCCGGAAAACTTTCTATGTCAAATAGCTTAGGCACATTAACGGAGCCAGCAGTGGCAACTTTACCAATATCATTCCTGAGTAAATCAACAATCATTAAGTTTTCAGCGCGATCTTTTTCAGATGTGGCTAACAGCGAAGCCATTTGCTTATCTATCCGCGGATCGCTATCTCTTGGCATCGTGCCTTTTATCGGCTTAGTTTGGATTTGGTCAGCTTGCAAGGAAACAAAGCGTTCGGGCGATATCGATAACACAGCATGCTGAGGCAATCTAATAAACGCGGAGAAGGGCGCGGCATTACTTTGTCTAAGTGCTAAATACGCTTGCCATTCATCACCTTCATATTGGGTGCTAAATCGTTGTGTCAGGTTTATTTGATAACAATCGCCATTATGAAGGTACTGCTGTATTTGCTTAAACTTGTCACTATAAGCTGTAGCATCAATTTGATTTTGCCAATCCCGGGTTAATCTAAAAGGCGTTTTACTCACAGATGTAAAATCGACCGTTTTACCTACGCGTGGTTCTGATGCGATAAGATTTGCCTGAGCAAGTAAGCCATCCAGTGCGGTTTTTGTTGCCTCTAATGCGAGTTGGCTTTGATAATGCACTAGAGTCCACTGCCGTTGTTCATAGTTAAACACCAGCGCCCAATCATAGAAGCCGACATTCATCACCGGCAGTGAGATATCATCTAAGGCTATAGTGGGGATTTTCTCGATCTTACGGGCTAAGTCATAACTAAAACTGCCCATGGCGCCCCCAGAAAAGGGTAACAAGCTGTTTTTATGAATGGGAAATAGTTCAGACAAGGTGGTTTTTAACAGGCTAAAAGGCTCGCCTTCGTGTTGTTCAATGTAATGCGATGATGATAATTGATCGTTTGCAAGCGCAAATAAAGGTGCTCTATTTGCTGATTTTGTTATTTGGGTAGAGCTTTTGCTGCTGACCAATGTCGCAATGGGGCTGGCGCAGATCACATCGAACTTCGCGTCAACGTGATCAGCGTCAGCTGAATCGAGTAAAATGGCCCAAGGTGAATCTGAAAACAGGCCGAAAAGTGTTTCTGTGGTTAAATTCCAATCAAGACGCATCGAAAATACGGATTTAGGCGCCAATTTGTTCATCTATTAACCCTATCTAAAATGTGATGTTTAACTCAAAGTCGCGAAAGAGTATCATATTGCTCACACAAGTTATAAAAACAAAACACACATGCCGCTAAGGCAGCTGGAGCGTACATCCCGGTCTATTCATGGGATGTATCAGTCAATAGAATAAGTGTCTGTTAAAAAGGAAGTGTCTGTGAGCAAAATAGTCCCTGTAATCAAGCAAGCCGATTTAATCGAAAGCGTTGCTGATGCCCTGCAATATATCTCCTATTATCACCCAAAAGATTTCGTTGACTCAATGGCCGATGCCTATGAGCGTGAAGAAAGCGCTGCCGCAAAAGATGCGATAGCGCAAATCTTGATAAATTCGCGCATGTCAGCTGAAGGTAAACGTCCTCTTTGCCAAGATACCGGTATCGTGACCAGTTTCGTTAAAATCGGCATGGCGGTTCAGTGGGATAAAACCGATATGACGGTTCAAGAAATGGTCGATGAAGGTGTACGCCGAGCCTACACTAATCCTGATAACCCTCTTAGAGCTTCTATTGTCGCAGATCCTGCTGGTGGCCGTAAGAACACCAAAGACAATACCCCGTCAGTCGTGCACGTTGAAATGGTGCAGGGCAATCATGTTGACGTAGCAATTGCAGCGAAGGGTGGTGGTTCTGAAAACAAATCTAAGATGGTGATGCTTAATCCATCAGATGACATTGCAGCATGGGTAGAAAAAACACTGCCGACGATGGGTGCGGGTTGGTGTCCTCCAGGAATGCTCGGGATCGGTATTGGTGGAACGGCCGAGAAAGCAGCGGTTATGGCGAAAGAATCGCTAATGGACCCGGTCGATATTCATGAGTTACAAGCACGCGGCGCAAAAACGACTGAAGAAAAGCTTCGATTAGATATTTTTGACCGAGCCAATAAACTGGGTATTGGTGCTCAAGGGCTTGGTGGCGTGACAACGGTGTTGGATATAAAAATTAAATCATCACCTACCCACGCAGCCTCTAAGCCTGTGGTTATGATCCCTAATTGCGCTGCAACACGTCATGTGCATTTCCATCTAGATGGCAGCGGGCCGGCAGAACTCACGCCTCCGTCACTTGAAGACTGGCCTAAGATCACTTGGGAAGTCGGTGAGAGTGTACGTCGGGTTAATCTTGATACGATTACACAAGCTGAGATGCAAGAGTGGAAAAGCGGCGATACCGTTTTGTTAAGCGGTAAAATGCTCACCGGACGCGATGCGGCACATAAGCGTATTCAAAGTTTGATTGAAAGCGGAGAAGGCTTACCTGAAGGCGTGGACTTTAAAGGTAAGTTTATCTATTACGTCGGTCCTGTTGATCCCGTTCGAGACGAAGTGGTTGGCCCTGCAGGTCCTACGACGGCGACTCGTATGGATAAGTTCACCGATCTTATGTTAGATAAAACCGGCCTGATGGGCATGATAGGTAAAGCTGAGCGTGGCCCTGCGACAGTTGAATCCATTAAGCAGCATAAGTCATGTTATTTAATGGCTGTAGGCGGCGCGGCATATTTAGTGTCAAAAGCCATTAAAAAGTCGAGAGTGGTGGCATTTGCCGATTTAGGCATGGAAGCTATTTACGAATTTGACGTAAAAGATATGCCCGTTACCGTGGCGGTTGATTCTAATGGCGTGAATGCTCACGAGACAGGACCTGCTATCTGGAAAGTGAAGCTAAACGGGTAGTGACACAGCGGCATGACTCAATAGTCGCTATCACATTAACGGAAAGTTAACGGCGCTATTGATATAGTGTCTGCTCTGAATGGCTTAAACGTATTGCTTAAGCCATTTATTTTGGATAGTGTCTGTATCGCTCCAGGGATTATTTTGTCGCCCATCGTGGTAACACACCTTTAAACATAACAATAAGACTAAAACGATGAAAAAAACTGCAATCATTATGGCGTTAGCATCTGCTGGCGCTGTTTTTAGCGTACAAGCTGCAACACCCACGCCTTTCACCGTCCAACAGTTAGTTAAAATCAATAAGCTCCATTCGGCTGTATTATCCAATGATGGCACCAAAGTGGTCTATGCTGTCAAAAATGTTGATGCTAATGGAAAGGGCAGTTCAGACCTTTATATCCAAGATTTAGACTCAAGCACTGCTAATGTGAAACAAATTACCCAGTTTGCCGGTACAGAGCACAGTGTTGCCTTTGGCCCAAACGACAAGAGCATCTATTTTCTTGCTGCTCGCAATGGCTCAACTCAGCTATATCAACTAGCACTCGATGGTGGCGAAGCTAAACAAGTTTCTGATTTCCCACTCGACGTTGAAGGTTTTAAGCTTTCAAATGACGGCACTCAAGCCGTGGTTAACATGCGTGTTTTCCCAGACTGTAAAGACCTCAACTGCTCAAAAGAGAAGTTTGATGCCGAAGCTGTGCGTACCTCAACAGGTCGAGAGTATAAGCAGTTAATGGTTCGCCACTGGGATACCTGGAATGACCATTCAAGAAGCCACTTATTTGTCGCTAAGCTAAATGGTAAGACGGTCACTACGGCTGTTGATGTTACCGTAGGCTTAGATACTGAAACGCCCCCAAAGCCTTTCTCTGGTATGGAAGAAGTGACGTTCACGCCCGATGGCAAGTACGTTGTTTATAGCGCTAAAGCGCCGAGTAAAGATCAAGCTTGGACGACAAACTACGATTTATGGCAAGTCAGTGTTGATGGCGGTGATGTTAAAAATTTAACTGAAGCGAATAAAGCGTGGGACGCTCACCCCACTTATTCTGCAGATGGACGTTATTTAGCTTATTTAGCGATGTCGAAACCCGGTTTTGAGGCTGATCGTTATCGCATCATGCTGCGTGACACTGTCACTGGCCAAGAAAAAGAGGTTGCGCCGCTGTGGGATCGTAGCCCAAGCTCATTGGCATTTGGTAAAGACAACAAAACGCTTTACGTCACCGCTCAAGATATTGGGCAAGTCTCTATCTTCGAAGTTAATACCCAGTTTGGTGATGTTAAAACCATCTATAACGAAGGCAGTAACAGTGTCGTTGGGATCAATGCGGACAAGATTATATTCAGCAATAAGTCACTGGTTGAACCTGGCGATCTTTATTCAATTAATCTAGATGGTCAAAACCTAAACCGCTTAACTGAGATAAACAAGGATAAGCTGGCTGAAATAAAATTTGGTGAATATCAGCAGTTTAGCTTTAAAGGTTGGAATAACGAAGAGGTTTATGGTTACTGGATAAAACCAAGTAACTATAAAGCGGGCGAGCAATACCCGATTGCCTTTTTGGTTCACGGTGGACCACAAGGTTCATTCGGTAACTCTTTTAGCAGTCGCTGGAATGCACAGCTATGGGCCGGTGCTGGTTATGGCGTAGTGATGATTGATTTCCACGGTTCAACTGGCTATGGCCAAGCATTTACCGATTCAATTACTCAAGATTGGGGCGGTAAGCCGCTTGAAGATCTACAAAAAGGCCTCGCGGCGGTGACGCAGCAGCAAAAATGGCTTGATGGCGACCGTGCTTGTGCACTGGGTGGTTCATACGGCGGCTACATGATGAACTGGATCGAGGGTAACTGGAGCGATGGTTTTAAATGCCTCGTTAACCACGCGGGTCTATTCGACATGCGCTCTATGTATTACGTCACTGAGGAGCTATGGTTCCCTGAGTATGAATTTGGCGGCACCTATGCCGACAGCAAAGACCTTTACGAAAAGTTCAACCCAGTTAACTACGTCGATAACTGGAAGACACCGATGTTAGTTATTCATGGTGAGAAAGATTTCCGTGTTCCTTACGGTCAAGGACTTGCTGCCTACACATTTATGCAGCGTAAAGGGATCCCATCTGAGCTATTGGTTTACCCAGATGAAAACCACTGGATTTTAAACCCTGATAACTTAGAGCAATGGTACGACAATGTTCTAGGCTGGATGGACCGCTGGACCGAGAAGTAAATACGATGATGAAAAGCCAGAACATATGTTCTGGTTTTTTTTGCTTTCTTGAGCTCACTTTTTCCAAACAGCATTTAACAATGGAATGATATGACAACATTAGCCAATACTCCTAAACCACCGTATTACTGTGTGGTGTTCACTTCAGTTTTATCTGCCGATACTGAAGGCTACCATGCCATGGGGGCGCGCATGGTTGAATTAGCACTAAACCAACCGGGATTTTTAGGGATTGAAGCAGCACGAGAAGAGCTCGGCATTACGGTCTCCTATTGGCAAACGCTCGATGCCATTAAGGCGTGGAAACAAAATGCTGAACACCTGCAAGCACAGGCAATGGGGAAAGAGAAGTGGTATAGCCGTTTTGCACTGAGGATCGCAAAGGTGGAACGTGACTACTTAATCTAAAAAGATTTTGGTATTAATAAATTAACAAAGGCGGCTTAAGAAAAGTTGATTTGATCTTCCTGTTAGAGTCAAAAAAGCAATGATAATTTCTATCAGTGTAAAGCCTATTTTCATAAGTCCAATGGGTGATATAAAAATACTCATAACGACGA
>NZ_PJBM01000106.1:0-23085 GCF_002836075.1 Shewanella sp. GutDb-MelDb
ATGCTGCGGCCTTAATGGCAATTTGTTGGTTAGCACCTTTCTTCGCTGTTAAGTCCACGATGCTCAGTAGCTCTTTATTTAAAGCAGTATAGAATGCCACCTCATCCGCAACATTAATCGATAGACCTTTTACCTTTTTTCGAATCTCTGGGATCTCACTGATTAAATTTTTAGTATTGCGGATCTCGGTTGTAAAAGCCGAAGGCAATGGATGATCACTCAGAAATGACTGGAAAGTGTGAATAAGCTTATCGGTATCTCTTTGCTGTAGCGGTAACTTACTTTGAAACGCCGAGCCGTTAGAGCCAATGAAGCCGGCGCTCATGCCGCGCTCTTTTTGTATTTCGTGGACCAAGCTACTATTAGCAACAGCAAGTTGACTCAAAATAAGTACTTGGTCGAGTTCTTTGGTTAACTTGTACTGATCATTCGCATACAGCCCGCCAAATAGGATAGAGGCGAGTAAAGAAGGCGCGATAACAATCACAAATTTTTGTTTTAATGTAAGGTTGCCGATCCAATTCCATTTCATTCGTAAGCCTTATTAATAATTAAATCAATTTATGGCTTAGGATAAACGAAACTAGTTCAAGGTAAACAGTCGTTTACACAAAATGTTATAAAAAAAGCCTGCGATTGCAGACTTTTTCGGCATTGCGGATAAAAACGTGATCCAAATCAATTATTCGAGCATTTATGAGATGGTTATCAACGTTTTATTAAGCATTACCTTTCACTGTCATATTCAAGGTTTTAGCAAAATCTAACATTCTATTGAGAGGTTTTAGTGCATCGAGTCTCAAAGTCTCATCAACGAAAATCTCATGCTGCAGCCCTGCACTCTCAAGTGCGTTTTCAATGGCCTTTAAACCATTCATTGCCATCCAAGGACAATGGGCACAACTTTTACACGTACCTCCATTACCACCGGTAGGGGCTTCCACTAATATTTTATTCGGTGCAGCTTGCTGCATCTTATAAAAAATACCTCTGTCAGTGGCAACAATAAACATATCGTTATCCATTGTATGAGCTGCTTTAATCAGTTGGCTTGTTGAGCCTACGACATCAGCAAGTTCAACCACACTAGCAGGCGATTCAGGGTGAACCAATACTGCAGCATTTGGATGTAGTTTCTTTAATTCTATTAACGCGTTTGCTTTAAACTCATCGTGAACAATGCACTCGCCTTGCCACATCAGCATCTCGGCTCCAGTCTCTTTAGCAATGTAACTGCCTAGATGACGATCCGGTCCCCAAATGATTTTCTTATCTTGACTGTCTAAATGTTCGACAATTTCTAATGCAATGCTTGAAGTGACAACCCAATCAGCACGCGCTTTGACCGCTGCAGATGTATTGGCATAAACAACGACGGTATGGTCTGGGTGTGCATCGCAAAATTCACTGAATGTTTCAATCGGACAACCGATATCAAGTGAACATGTAGCTTCCAACGTAGGCATTAGTACCGTTTTTTCGGGACTAAGGATTTTAGAGGTTTCCCCCATAAACTTTACCCCAGCAACAATCAGTGTTTTTGCCGGGTGATCACGACCAAATCGTGCCATCTCTAGTGAGTCTGAAACACATCCGCCGGTTTCTTCGGCCAATGCTTGAATTTCTGGGTCAGTATAATAGTGAGCAACAAGAACGGCGTTACGCTCTTTAAGTAACTGTTTAATGCGCTCTTTAGATTGTTCCTTTTCTATGTCAGATAAAGGTACAGGCTTCGCGGGGAATGGATACTCAATACTTTTGATACTGGGGGTGAACGCGCTCATACTACAACCAAAGGACAGTAACTGATTCGCGGAATTATACGGAATTTTTTACCCATTTAAAACTCTTTACCGTAAAGGGAATAAAAAAAGGTGCTTTATTAAGCACCTTTTTATCTATTGAGCTATCAACGAAATGTTTACTGCATTGCGAGTAACATCTCTTGTGGTTGCTCAAGATAGAGTTTCCACAGGTTACAAAAACGTGCAATCGTACCACCGTCGATGACTCTGTGATCACCAGACCAGCTCACCTGCATTATCTTACGCGCCTCGACTTCGCCCGCAGCATTGAATCTTGGTAATACTTGTAATTTACCCAGTGCCACAATCGCCACTTCAGGTTTATTGATGATAGGCGTTGCAACAGTCCCGCCCAATGCACCAATATTTGAGATAGTGATACTGCCACCTTTAAGATCGGCGGGAGACACTCGACCACTGCGTGAAGCCGTCGTTAAACGGGTGATGTCAGCAGCAATTTCCAAAATAGTCTTATCTTGCACATCTTTAACATTTGGAACCAGCAAGCCCACTTTAGAATCAACCGCCATCCCTATGTTATGGCTCGATAACAATGTTTGCTCGGTGCAATCGGCATTGACGCGGCTGTTCATATCAGGGAACTGCGCCAGTGCTAAAGACATCGACTTCATGAAGAAAGGCATCATGGTGAGCTTAAGCTCATCAGTGGAATATTTCTTCTTCATGCTTTCGCGCAGTGCAACTAATGCGGTGAGGTCGAATTCTTCACAATAGGTAAAGTGAGGAATGGTCGACACGGATTCTGTCATCATTCTCGCCATCACTGCACGAACACCTTTAATAGGTTCGATGCGATCACCAGCAGCCACACTTTGACTTACATTAGGGCTGGCAGTAGTCGACGTTGTCACCGTGTTTACTTGGTTGCTTGGCGACACTATAGGAGATTGATGGCGCTCAATATCTTCCTTAAACACACGGCCATTTTTACCCGTGCCCTTCACTTTGGAGATATCAATGTCTAATGTGCGAGCCATACGGCGTACCGCTGGGCTAGCTAATGCTTTACCTTGTGGGGCAGGTTCGATACTTTCGGCCACTACAGTGTTAGTTGTTTGCTCTACTGCGGTATTGACAGCTGTTGCTACCGTCGGCGTTTCAGAGGCAACTTCAATAGCAAATAACGGGGCATGTACCCGAGCCAGTTGCCCTTTTCGGTAATGTAACTTTGTTATTTTACCGTTTTTCATCGCCGGAATTTGAACCAAGGCTTTGTCTGTCATTACATCAGCAATGGGTTGATCTTCAACCACGATATCGCCTTCACTAACCAGCCATTCAACCAGTTCACACTCAACAATACCTTCACCAATATCTGGCAGCAAAAATTCTTCTATAGTCACATTCGCTGTACCTATGTCACTTTGACTCTCTGTATTGCTGACAGCTTCAATGTTGGTCGCTGCAAGTGGCGCAGCTTGAGATCCGCCTTCCTCTGCAATATCAACAGCATATAAAGGCGCATGTACTTTGGCAATTTCGCCTTTGGCATAATACAATTTAGCAATAGTGCCAGCGTACGGTGCGGGAATTTGCACTAATGCTTTGTCCGTCATCACATCGGCTATTGGCTGATCTTCAGTGACAACATCGCCCTCTTGCACTAACCATTCAACTAGCTCGCATTCAACAACGCCTTCACCGATATCCGGCAGGATAAATTCTTTAATCATGGCGGGCTCCTAAAATTTGACTGACGCTTTAATGGCTTCAAATGTTTTCAATGCATCAGGCATATATTCTTTTTCATGGATTAATGGATAAGGTGTATCCAAACCACAAACACGCGTAATCGGTGATTCTAGGTATAAGAAGCACTCTTCTTGTATCGTTGCTGCTATTTCACCGGCAAAACCACCCGTTAATGGCGCTTCGTGGTTGATCAGTAATCTGCCAGTTTTCTTTACTGATGCAGCAACAGTGTCGACATCCCAAGGAGATAAGGTCCGCAGATCGATAACTTCACATGAAATGCCTTTCTTTGCTGCCATGTCGGCAGCATTTTCAAGAATTTCCATCTGAGCGCCCCAGCCTAACAATGTAATGTCAGTCCCTTGGCGGATCACTTCAGCTTTACCCAACTCAATAACAAAGTCACCATCTCTCACTTCGCCTACTGATGCACGGTAAAGACGTTTTGGTTCAAAGAAGATGACCGGATTTTTGTCTCGGATTGACGCAATCAACAAGCCTTTAGCTTGCTCTGGATTACGCGGGATAACCACTTTAAGACCCGGTGTTTGAGTAAAATAGGCTTCGGGTGACTGTGAGTGATAGTGACCCCCCGCAATACCGCCGCCATAAGGTGTTCTAAACGTTAGACCGCCCACGTCAAACTCATTACCACTGCGGTAACGGAATTTAGCGCTTTCGTTGACGATCTGATCTATCGCTGGAAAGATATAATCGGCGAATTGGATTTCAGCTACGGCCGTCATGCCATTAGAGGCGAGTCCATTGGCAAAGCCAGCGATACCCTGCTCTGTTAACGGTGTATTAAAACAGCGGTCACGACCAAATTTTTCTTGCAGGCCCGAAGTCGCTCGAAAAACGCCGCCAAAATGACCAACGTCTTCACCAAATACCATCATTTTTTGATCAGCTTCCATTTCCGAGCTCAGGGCTTCGTTAATGGCTTGCAACATATTCATCTCTGCCACAGCTTATATTCTCCCTGCGCTTTTTGGATAGGCTTCTGGATACTTCTTGATATGTGTCTTTAACTCCGCCAATTGTTTTTCTAATATTGGCGTTGGCTTGTCATACACATCTTGGATAAGGTCATCCAAATGCGGTAACGGGATCTTCTCTGCAACTTTAAGTTCAGCTAGCACTTCTTCACGATATTTAACATAAAGATCGGCATCTTGTTTTTCGTTGAGCCAGCCTTTGTTAATCATCCATAACTTAAATCGTTTCACTGGATCATGTTGCTGCCATTTGGCTTCTTCATCTTTTGAGCGATAACCTGATGGGTCATCTGATGACGAGTGAGCACCGAGACGATATGTCATCGCTTCTATTAACACTGGAGCATTATTGTCTAGTGCGTAAGCGCGAGCTTGCTGCGTCGCGGCTAATACTGCCAACATGTCATTACCATCAACACGGATAGTATGCATGCCATACCCAGGTCCTCGGCTGGCAATACCATTACCTGCAAACTGTTCTTCCGTTGGCGTCGAAATAGCATAACCATTATTACGGCAGAAGAAGATCACTGGCGAACTAAGCACTGCGGCCATGTTGAGGCCAGCATGAAAGTCACCTTCTGATGCAGCGCCTTCTCCGAAGTAACAAATAGCAATGTTACGCTTCTTTTGCATTTTCAAGCTATAAGCAACGCCTGTAGCTTGTGGAATTTGGGTCGCCAGTGGCGATGATATGGTCTGGTAGTTTAATGCTTGGCTACCATAATGGATTGGCATCTGACGGCCTTTACCTAAATCTTTCTCGTTGCTGAACATTTGGTTCATAAATTGTTCAGTGGTAAATCCACGATAGCGTAAAGCAGCATGTTCACGGTACTGGGCTAAAATAACATCGCCGTCATCGAGTGCTGCGGTACTACCGATGATAGAAGCCTCTTCACCGGTGCAAGTCATGTAAAAACTGATACGCCCTTGACGCTGTGCTCCCAGCATACGCTCGTCTAATACTCGGGTGAACACACATGTATCGTGGACTTTTTTAGCCAAGGCTTCGTCTATAACGGGTAATACCGCGCCTTCATAGGCTGTGCCATCGGCTTGTAATACTTTAAGGATGGGGATCGCGATGGAGTTTTTATCTAAAAAACTTACGCGATGGACTGTCTCAGCATTTGTTGTTGCGTTGCTCATAATGTGCTCTTGTTATTTATGATGCTTCCAAATGACGAAAGAAGCATCTATCTATTCTAATACGCGGGAAGAACATTACGTTAACGTAAACTAACTCTCAATACTTCCCATCACTCAAAAGACAACTAAGCGCCTCTGTGCATGTATATATTGGTTTACATGCACAGTTATTCAGTATGAATTTAGTCCAAATTACTATCATCTGCCGTCTTTAACATCAATACGGTCCGTTGGCCGACCGGCACTTTTGCATTCGGAAAAACAATCGATTCAAACTCATGTTCTATTTTAACCGCCTGACCACCTTCTTTGGCTAAGGTGTAACCTCTTGGAAATGCAGTAAAGTTTTCAACATCGTTAGTGAAGTTAAATTCAAAATCGTCAAAGTGTTTATTAACAGAACGACACACTTGATAAAGGTTTAACCGCTTAAGATCGAATGCTGGCAGTTGTAAATCTCGTCCCGTCATCAATAGTGTCAACATCTCCTTCATGGCGATAAATCGAGTCATGTCATTTTGCCCCATCGGGAATACTTTGCCTAATTCAATGGTAAAGGCATCGGCTCGATAGTTCTCAGACGAAAAGTAACTGAAGGTTGTAGTCGGTTCATGATGGAATAAAATGGTGTTAATACCGCAAGACTCGAGGAACATAATCTGTTCTCGACTGTACTTACGGCCAGGACGGTAGGGATAGATGGCAAACTTTTCGTGTTTTGACCCACGAATAGCTGTATGTAGATCGTAATGAATACGTTGTCTTTGACCTGATTGAGAGGCGTAGAATCTATCAACATATTGTTCTAGTTTGTGCGCTCTGACCCGCTCTGGATTACAAAGGCCATCGCCACGTGAATGCGCCCCATTAAACAGACGGTTTAGATTTTCATCGATAAAGCGTGTGCCATTGTGGATTGCTGCAGGATTACCGATTAAAAACATCACCCGCTGTTTCAGCTTTATTTCTTCAGCCAGAATTTGCGTAATGAGTCCATTACAAAGCTCAATGGGCGCCGTTTCATTGCCGTGAACTGCACAGGACAACACAATATCCTTACTGTGTTTAGTTTGTATCGGTTCAAACACAATAACGCCAGTATCCCAAACTTGTACGTGAGTGTGCTCACCTAAGTCAAATTCAAAACTCTCTGGAAGATATTGTGGATGCGCTAAGGTTAACGCGAGAAAATCCTTGGACTGCTTCAATTCGTGAAACACAAACAACTCCTTATTTAATACTTGTCAGTTCGCTCAGTGATAGCTCGTATGCCTTACCAAACCTATCCCCTTTGCTGATATTGCATGGAATATTAGCATGAATCAGAGACTAATAAGGCAACGAATTTACAGGCTTAGTGCAACAAGTAATCAGCTGGATAAAATTATGCTTGCATTGGTTGAAAAGATAAAACACAATGAGGACATCTAGCCATCCAAACGGCTAATACAATATTAAGGAGTCATCATGGCTTATGCTACATTCGGTGCGGGTTGTTTTTGGGGCGTTGAGTATTTTTTCAAGCAAGTTGACGGCGTAACCGACTGTACGTGTGGCTACATGGGTGGCAATGACCTGTATTCCTCTTATAGTGACGTTAAAGCAGGTAATACCGGTCATGCTGAAGTTGTCCAGATTGAGTTTGACCCTAGCAAAGTGGGTTATGAAACATTGTTAGATATATTTTGGCAAAATCATAATCCGACCACGCTAAATCAACAGGGCGAAGACAAAGGCAACCAGTATAGAAGCTGCGTATTTTTCCATAATACCCAGCAAAGAAGCCAAGCAGAAAAGGCAAAGCTTGCACTGATAAAAAGTAGCAAGTGGGGAGATAAACAAATAGTGACTGAAATTGTCCCTACGCAGCAGTTCCATGAAGCTGAAACTTACCATCAAGATTACTTAGCTAAGAACGACCTACCTAGTTGTCACATTAGCTTCTAGATGCAAGTTATACCCATAACATTGGGTATCGGTCATTCATTAGGAATTAAAAGGGAAGTGGCAAGTTTAACACTAATGGTTCTTCTATAACCTCAGTCGCAGAAACCAGAGTATTGAAGCCGCAGATATAAAAAAGACGCCATAACAGCGCCCTCTTTATTATTACCCGTATACATTTAGCTCGCTAATGCTTGCTCAACAATAATGGCAGCATCTTTAAGCAATTGTTGTAAATGCTCTTGGCTGACAAAACTCTCACCGTAAAGCTTAAATAATGCTTCAGTACCCGATGGACGAGCCGCAAACCAGCCATTGTCGGTGACCACTTTAATGCCCCCTATCGAGGCCCCATTACCTGGAGCATGTGTCAGCTTTTGGGTAATAGTATCGTTAGCTAGCGTTGTCGCTGAGATTGAAGCGACAGTAATTTTGGCGAATCTAGCTTTGTTATCCAAGCTAATGGGGCTATCAATGCGTTGGTAAAAGCTCTGGCCAAACTCGCGTTCTAATTCGAGATAACGTTGCTGCGGTGTTTTGCCCGTAACAGCTAATATCTCAGCCGCCAATAAACACAAGATAAAGCCATCTTTGTCGGTACACCAAGTACTGCCATCCAGTCGTAAAAATGCAGCTCCAGCGCTTTCTTCCCCACCAAAGGCAAACGAACTGTTGGCAAGACCTTCAACAAACCATTTAAAGCCGACGGGAACTTCAGACATCTGTTTATCATGCATGGCACAGACTTTATCAATCATAGCGCTTGAGACTAATGTTTTACCAATCACCATCTTGTCAGTCCAATTAGGACGATGAGTCACAAGGTAATCAATTGCCACTGCAAGAAAATGATTCGGGTTCATTAAACCGCTGCCAGGACATACAATGCCGTGTCGATCAAAGTCGGGATCATTGCCAAAACAAAGATCATATTGATCTTTATGTTGAAGTAAACCGGCCATCGCAAATGGAGATGAACAGTCCATTCTGATCTTGCCATCTTTATCCAATGGCATGAAACTAAAGCTTGGATCGACCTTGTTGTTTACAATCGTAATGTCTAAGCCATATTTGTCTGCTATTGGCTGCCAGTAATGGATCCCTGAACCGCCAAGAGGATCTATGCCTAAATGCAGTTTAGCATCCGCAATCGCCGACATATTGATGACATTGGCAAGATCGTTTACATACGGCGTAATAAAGTCTTCAGCACTGACATACTCCGTTAGCAACGCTTGGGCATAATCAATCCGCTTAACGCCAACTAAGTCATTCGCTAAATACTGATTTGATCTTTTTTGGATCCAATCGGTGATCTCGCCTTCTGCTGGACCACCATGCGGTGGATTGTATTTTATTCCACCGTCTTGAGGTGGATTATGTGAAGGCGTGACGATAAGACCATCGACCAGATGAGCAACACTATTATCTTGCTGGCTATTGGCGCAAACAATAGCGTGCGATACCACCGGCGTAGGCGTGAAACCGTCATTTTCGTGAATAGCGACAGTCACTTTATTTGCGACTAAAACTTCAATAACAGAAATGGCAGCAGGTTGTGATAGCGCATGCGTATCAATACCCAATATAAGCTTGCCCGTGATCCCCGCCTCGATACGGTAATCAACCACTGCCTGAGAAATCGCTAATAGATGGGCTTCATTAAAACTACGCTTAATGGCACTGCCACGATGGCCTGAAGTGCCAAAAGTAACCTGTTGCGTCACCTCTGTGGCACTAGGGCTTAACCGATAATACAAACTTATCAGTTTAGATATATTGACCAAATCCTTTTGTTCAGCAATCTGTCCCGCTCTTTCATGTATGGCCAAAAACTAGCTCCTTTAGTTAACGTAGATGTCTATTATACTTTATCTATGATAGCGACAACTTGCGCATCATCTGTTCCAAACTGTGTCAGCACTTCAGACAAAATAGTGCGTTTCTTAGCCGTGTTATTATTGGTTGTCACCCAAAAGCCACTGTTGCCAATCTCTTTTGGGTTAGCTGACTTACTCGCTTTTAATAACGCGTCCTTTGACGTTGCAAAGTACAACCTGTCACGCCCTTGGATCAACAGAACTTGTTCAAACTGGCTTTTTGATGTCTGATACACAGTGTCCAGAATAAACAAGAACCGTCCAACAGCGCCTTTTTGCGCCGCTAATAGCTCTGCATCGATTAAACCAATAAAGTCACCAATAAGGTTACTTTCAACTATGATGGGTTTATTGATGACTTCTACAACCTTGTCGTCACGTTCTAAACTTGGGTGGCTAATCGTTTCAGGTTGAGGTTGAGCTGGAGTCACTGCATCAACACGCAGCCCTAATATTCGTCGTAAAATATCAGAAGCGCTTTCACCAATATGTTCAGTTTTGCTGGCAATGTGGCGGTAAAGCTCTTCATCAACCTCGATATATTTCATAACGGTTATCTTCCTTACGTAGAAAACTGGGATCGGTGTTATTTGTACTGATCATGAGCGCATTACGGCCCCAAATTATCCCCTCAGTGTAACGAGGTTTAGAGCCTTGATAAAGCACCAATAATTGAAAACTGCGATCCAAATAAGAAAGAGCGGCTTGTTAGCCGACTAAGCGGTTAATAATGCGTCAAAGAGGTGACAATTTTATGACCTGACTTGGATTCTAAATAGGATACAGGCACAATCTTGCACAATTCGATCTTTTAGGCGGGCATAAAATGCACTATACGACCAATGGCAGCGGACCTGCTGTTATTCTCATTCATGGGCTATTTGGCGATCTTGATAATCTAAAAGCACTCGGGAAAACGTTAGAAGATAGCTTTACCGTCGTTCGAGTCGATGTCGTCAACCATGGCAATAGTGAACATGTCTCCTCAATGACCTATCAAACGTTAGCTGACGATGTGAAACAGCTACTCAGCACGCTCAACATAAACGAAGCAATATTAGTCGGACACTCTATGGGCGGTAAAATAGCGATGGCAACTGCCCTTTTCTATCCAGAATGTGTGACCAAGCTTGTTGTGGCTGATATTGCCCCCGTTGCCTACAACAGTCGTCATGATAAGGTTTTTAATGCACTTGAAACCATGCCATTAACCGAGATCAACGATAGGCGTGATGCACTAACCCATATGCGTAGCCTTGATATCGATGAAGGCACTGCGCAGTTTTTACTTAAGTCACTTAAACGCAGTGACCATGGCTTTGAATGGAAGATGAATTTAGCAGGATTAAAACAAAGCTATAACGACATCATTGGCTGGCCAACGTTCACAACTCAGTATACCGGTCCATGCCTATTAATACGCGGCGGCGACTCAGACTACGTCACATCCGCTCATAGAAGCGCTATAATTGAGCAATTCCCTACCATAAAAGCAAAAACAATTGAGGGTACGGGGCATTGGCTACATGCTCAAAAAACTAGCATTTTTAACCGTATAGTAAAAGATTTCCTCGTGAGTAATTGATAAAAATTTACTGCCAATAAGATGTAAATCGTCTAGCCGCTTTACCACTTATATGGTATATTCCCGCCACTTTTTTTTGGCCAGAAGGAATGGTAGATGTTAATGCAACATATGGAGCAAATTGAGGCGTTAGGCCTAAACTTGTTTTTTGCAGCCATTTTCTTCTTTATTGGTATGGCCATTCACGATGTACTTAAACAGGGTAAAGTGCCTCTGTTTGGTCGACGTATCGTTTGGTTAGTTTTATTTCTCGGCTGTGCCGGGTTTATCGCAAAAGGGATTATACAGATGACCTGGGAAGGTTCAGGCATCGGTTAAATTGGACTCAATGGCAAAAGAAACATCAGACAGAACCACCATTGATCTGTTCGCAACAGAACAACGACGTGGTCGTCCTCGTAGCAATCCATTGCCGCGGGACCAGCAGCTAAAAATTAATAAAAGAAACCAAATCCAACGTGACCGAGCTAACGGTTTAAAGCGAATAGAGCTAAAGGTGTCACAAGATTTGTATGACGCCTTGAATGAACAGGCAATGGCCAGTAATATTAGCCGCAGTCAGTTAATTGAATTAATACTGCAAAAGCAAGTCAGTAATTGAGCGCTTTTACAGCACGCATACTTTAAAGTGAACTAGACATAAAGGAACAACAATGGCTACAGTAGGTCTTTTTTTCGGGTCTGATACAGGCAACACCGAAGCCGTCGCCAAAATGATCCAGAAAAAACTGGGTAAAAAAATGGTTGAGGTGAAAGATATCGCCAAAAGTACCAAAGAACAGATAGCAGAGTATGATCTGCTTCTTTTCGGGATCCCAACTTGGTATTACGGTGAAGCACAATGTGACTGGGACGATTTTTTCCCAGAACTTGAGCAAGTAAACTTTGAAGATAAGTTAGTCGCTATTTTCGGTTGCGGTGACCAAGAGGATTACGCTGAGTATTTTCTCGATGCCATGGGCATGGTTAACGAAATCGTCGAAGGCCGTGGTGGTATTGTCATTGGTCATTGGCCAACAGAAAGCTACGACTTTGAAGCCTCGAAAGGCTTAGCGGATCCTAAGCACTTTGTCGGTTTAGGCATTGATGAAGACCGTCAACCTGAACTTACCGAAGAGCGAGTAGATGCTTGGGTTAAACAGATCTATGAAGAGATGTGTTTAGCTGAACTAGCAGATTAATAAACGCTTAAGTTTATTCATCTCTAGCAACAAAAAAACGGCATTTATGCCGTTTTTTCGTATTTAAAGATAAATGTCAGCCGTTTAACTAACCAAGGTAGCGAAGCATTGACTCATTGCGCATTAAAGCCTGTAAAAACGACAACTCAGTGGGATATCTTTTGCTGTGTTGTCGACAACTATGGTGATATAGGGGTCACTTGGCGACTCGCTAAGCAACTGACAAAAGAATATCAAATCAATATCACCTTATGGGTTGATGACTTAAACAGTTTTTCACACATTTTGCCACCGTTAGATCCAAGTCTTAACAGCCAGAAACATGATGGTGTGCGCATCAACTTATGGTCTGAGCCTCTCCCGGTAAACTATAACGCTGCAGATGTAGTCATTGAGGCATTCGCCTGTAATTTGCCTAACGCAGTTGTGCAAGCGATGCATGCCCAGCATGAAGCCCATAAGCAAGATACCAGCGTCCCTAAAGCACCTGTATGGTTAAATTTAGAGTACTTAAGTGCTGAGTCTTGGGTCGAAGGTTGTCATGGCCTACCCTCTATGCAAAATAACGGCCTCAAAAAGTACTTTTACTTCCCTGGATTTACGGGTAACACCGGTGGTTTGATTTGCGAAAAGGACACTTTAGATCAGCGGAATGTATGGCAATCGAATCTGGACTTTCGACACCAGTTGTTCAACAAGCTTGGCCTCAATAATATTGACGATAACGACACAGTGATCAGTGTATTCAGCTATGAGACCTCTGCCCTACTTCGTTTATGCAAGTTATGGATGCAGTCAGATAATCGAATACATGCGTTGATCCCCAAAGGACGAAGTTTAAACAGTCTACAATCACTGCTACCTTGTGCTATCAATGACCTCAAGGTAGGCCAACAAGTGGTGCATGGTAATCTTACTATTCATATTTTGCCCATGACAGATCAGCAAAGCTACGATCAACTGTTGTGGAGCTGTGACGTGAATATTGTTCGCGGTGAAGACTCCTTTTTACGAGCACAATGGGCAGGGAAACCGTTTGTTTGGCACATTTATCCTCAAGAGGATGATTACCATCTGGTAAAATTAGCCGCCTTTATGGATAGCTATTGTGATAATCTCAGCCCACAAGCGAGCAATATCTACCGTTCACTCAATATCGCTTTTAATAAAGAGCAAGCTGACACTGCCGCTCAAGAGTGGCAAAACCTAGATTTAATCCAGCCTGAGATGTCACTTCACGCACAACAATGGCCAATTTACATATTAAATGACGCAGATCTTGCTTCTCGACTAGTTCAATTCGTCAAAAATAGCTAAGATACTGCGTTGAAATAGAAAAAACCAAAAATAGGAAATAGTGTAATGAAAACTGCTCATGAAATCCGTCCTGGTAACGTGATCATGTTAGATGGCAGCCCATGGGTTGTACTTAAGACTGAAACAACTCGATCTGGCCGTAACGCTGCTATCGTAAAATTAAAGCTTAAGAGCGTTTTGCTTGATTCGACGACTGAAACAACGTTCAAAGGTGAAGATAAGTTAGATGACATCATTCTTGAACGTCTTGACTGTACTTATTCATACTTTGCCGATCCTATGTATGTGTTTATGGATGCTGAATATAACCAGTATGACGTAGAAGCAGAAAACTTAGGTGATGCAGCAGCTTATATCGTTGACGGTATGGAAGATATTTGTCAGGTTACTTTCTATGAAGAGAAAGCTATCTCGGTAGAGCTGCCTATTACTGTTAGTCGTGAAGTTACCTATACAGAGCCTTCAGCTCGTGGTGACACTTCAGGTAAAGTAATGAAGCCTGCAACTATCGCAGGTGGAAGCACTCTGAGTGTTGCTGATTTCGTTAAAACTGGCGATATGATCGAAATTGATACTCGCACTAACGAATTTAAGAAACGCGTTTAATCTCAATTCGTGTCTCTGAGAAAGCCAGCCTTCAGGTTGGCTTTTTTATTACTTTTGATCTCACAAAATCAACATCAAAAAACCAATTAATACACTTCTTAGATATGTTCTCCACGCCTCACTGACCCGCGACCGAATCAATTGATCTTTTATTGATGTTGATCAACTAGCGAATAACCCAGTCAACCACGCACAAAGAAGAGACTTACACCACAATTGTAATTCATGGCAGTGTATGATGCTTAATAGCATTCTAGAGTACGGCACTCACGGTAGATCACACTATTTAAGCTAGGATTTAAGGCTATCTTTGTCTAATCATTTTAGCTATTGTTCACTCAACTTACGTCTTTACTACAATAGACTCATTTTTAAAGCATTTTCGAGGTTTAGATGCGCCCAATTATCAAATCCACCAAATTGGACTCTGTTTGCTACGACATTCGTGGTCCAGTCCATAAAGAAGCGAGAAGATTAGAGGACGAAGGTCATAGGATCTTAAAACTCAATATCGGCAATCCAGCGCCTTTTGGATTTGAAGCACCTGAAGAAATCGTCCGCGATGTGATTTTAAACTTGCCTAGTGCGCAAGGCTATTGCGAGTCTAAAGGGCTATTTTCGGCACGAAAAGCGATTGTTCAACATTATCAATCTCAAGGGATCCTTGGCGTCGACATTGAAGATATCTATATCGGTAATGGAGTGTCAGAACTTATCGTAATGGCAATGCAGGGGCTCCTCAATAGTGATGACGAGGTACTTGTTCCCTCACCCGATTATCCGCTTTGGACCGCCGCCGTGCATCTGTCAGGTGGTAAAGCGCAGCATTATCGTTGTGATGAAGAGTCCGGCTGGTTTCCTGATATTGACGATATAAAAAGCAAAATCACCCCACGTACGCGTGGCATTGTGCTTATCAACCCCAATAACCCTACTGGCGCGGTTTATTCAAAAGAACTTATTCTTGAAGTCATCGAGTTGTGTCGACTACATGATATGATTTTATTTAGCGATGAGATCTATGACAAAATTTTGTATGACGAGGCCGTGCATATACCTGCTGCGAGTTTATCGGATGACATCCTGACGGTGACCTTTAATGGCCTTTCTAAAGTTTATCGCGCCGCAGGTTTTCGAGTCGGTTGGATGATGCTTACCGGCAACTTAAAATCGGCAAAAAGCTATATTGAAGGCTTAGATATGCTCGCCTCAATGCGCCTCTGCGCCAACGTACCGAATCAACATGCTATCCAGACGGCTTTAGGCGGATATCAGAGTATTCAAGAGTTAGTACAACCGGGTGGACGTTTGTGTGTCCAACGAGATGCTTGTGTCGAAATGCTCAATCAAATCCCTGGCGTCAGCGTGGTTAAGCCAAAAGGTGCGTTATATGCATTTGCCAAGTTGGATCAGAAGAAGTTCAATTTACGGGATGACGAACGACTAGTGCTCGACCTTTTAAAAGAGAAGAAAATACTCTTGGTGCAAGGCACAGCGTTTAACTGGCCAGAGCCTGACCATCTTAGGGTCGTCTTTTTACCCTACAAGGATGAACTTACAAAGGCCTTAGGTGAAGTTGGTGAGTTCCTTGAAGGATACAAGCAATAACCTTTTAAAAAGAGGCTTAACACTTAAACGACCTCTGGGTCGTTTTTTAGTATTAAGCCTATATTAACGTGCTGAACGTTTAAACAACTGAAAATTCAGCTTCAATAATCTCTCCCTGTTCACGCCATTGCTTGAATTTGGCCCTTTTCGCGGTTTGTTGTGAAATGCATTGACACAAATCATCCATCGAACTTATTAGCGAGATTTGACTAGGAAAGAAATTGGCAATAAAGCTGCCACTGTTTATGAGTGCTAATAGCTCTTTACGCTGACCTTCAAAGTTATCTACCATTTCAGTAATCGCAACTTCAAAGGCCTGCTGGCGCTTATGTTCATTCCATGAGTTCCAAGCTTCAAGTGCCACCCCAACAAAAGCTAACGCACCATTAATGCCCTTGGCTAAGTTAACGGCGCCCCAAGGTTTAAATTTCAACATACCGGCAAGATCAATACCCACCATTTTCCCTGCTGCGCTCAATCCGTCACGGGCTGCTAGGATACTCTGATTATTAATGAAACTCCCTTTCACAAGGTAATTAACGCCTTGCTTACCCATCAGCATCACAGTATCGTTGTAGTGCTTAACTTCGTTTTGAAAGTTATTTTGAAGCTGAGTTAACTCGCCAGATAAGGCATTGATTTGACTTTCTATTTCGTTTTGAACCCGAGTGTTTAACATCACCCCTTCATTGCCAACTTCTCTCTCGAAGAAATCGTTAAATGTATTCAGATCTGTCCCTTTTACCTGAATAATCAAGTCACCAAAGTAGTTTATCACAAAGTTACGTAAGCCAATTTGAACTTCAATAATTCGAGTGTTCGCCAAACTAATCTGTTTTTCAAGGCGTATATTCATGGTATTCAGACGAGCAAGCTCTTCACCAATTTTTTCGTCGTTTTCTACCGCCTTCGGCAACTGACGACCGAGTACATCACGGATTATGCTATTTTTAGCCTCTAGCGCAACTGACATTTGGCCGCCATTTTGACGCACCTTCTCTACCGTTGCTTGCTGAAGTTTTTCGATATGAGACAATGCCTTAAACTTTTCAACATTTTCTAGCCAGTATTCCGTTCCCATATCAAATGGGTTAGCAGCCACTGCCACAACCGTAATCAGCTCTTCTTCAGTTAACGTAATTGCGTCATTTAACCTTTCTATGACGTTTTGCTGCTTTATCTCTAGATTAGTCCTGTAATCCCACTCACTCTCAACGTCAGCGACTTCATCGAAGCGGCTTAAAACAAACACCGTCCTAGAAAGAAGCTTTAAATCACGAAACAACCAGTTAAGATCATCGTGATGGCTCGCCTTAATAGGATTAGTCGAGTTCATCACATAAAGCACAAGGTGCGCCTCACTGACATACTTCTTTGTGATGTCTTTATACATTTCGATTTGTGATGAATCCGCGTTTAGCTTTTCTTTAAAACCAAACAGGCCTGGTGTGTCTATAAGCTCACAATTATCATCTAAATCATAAACCTTAACCGCATCAGATGATTCTTGATGGCTGATATTCATACTTTCGCTGTCTAACTTTTCCATCCAAGCCGCAGCAATTGAAGTCTTACCCTCAGAAAAACCGCCAACTAAGGCGATCTTTAGCTTACCTTGGTCAACAGTGCTTAAGGCATGCTCAAGTTTAGCGGTAAGGTTTGCATCAATGTCAGCCCCTGCGTCTACACCCAATTGTAAGAACGTAACTAATTTTTCAAGTAAAATACGAGCCTGTTGCTTGCTTGACTCAAATTCATTTATAGTTTCAATCATTGTTAAGACTCCAACTGCTTGCAAAGCATTTTTAATTCACTTTTAGCTAATTTTAATTTTTGATTCACAACTTCTATATGCTCGACCGAGGTCGTCATTGCTTGTTTAATGATATCGACATTCGCTTCGACCTCTTGCATGACATTCGCTAACGTATTATCTAGTTTTTCGTTAATGCTCTTCGATACTGTTGAGATATTCTCATCCGTCGACTTTCTCTGCTGAGATTGTTTATAGTTACTACTAAAAAAGGAGCGAACGGCTTTATACAATTGAAAAACCAAGGTCGCGGCAGAAACCGCAATTATTGCCCAGCCAACAGGCGTCCAGAACAAAGCGATACCGCCACCAACCGCACCAACGACGCCCCACACATTAATACCATGATCAATATCGACTTCTAAACTCGTGTCTACAGAATCAATATTGTTGTATAAACCTAACAATTCACTGCTTTGGGTTTGAAAGCGTTCAACAATATCTTTAAGGCTTGTTTCAAATGCGTCCATCTCTTTATTCATAATATCTGGCATAGATTCTATGAGTCGCTTTTGATATTTTTCAATATTGCTCTCTAAACTGTCCTTAAAATCATCATTGCTAATATTGTCATCGATACAGTCATAAGTAGATGAACGTACTGAAGATTCAAAATGACGAACAACTTCTCTCGCCCGATTGCTCAACCTAGATTTTAGGGTCGCTACCAAAGTGTTAAGCTCTGTATCTGTATCTTTAAGCTCTGAGGTCAATGTCTGTAAAAGGGGCGTAAACTTTTGACTTAATAAGCCTGTTACATCCTCCAAAGCAGAACTAACGATCTGTTTCGCCTTGTGCTTATTTGATCTAACAATTTTGGCTTTAAAGTCATTGACCATGCTTTGATCGAACATACCCACAACAGCATTTATGTTGGACTTAGCTAATAAATCCGCAGCATCAAATTTGTTTAAAAACTTGCTTTGCATGCCTTGGTCACGTGAACCCGGTAACAAACAAGTCGCAGAGGCTAAGAATGCTGGATATGCACTGAGGGCTAAGCTTTTTTGATAACTGTCACCAAGATGCTCTACCATGACTTTATCCAACACTGCCAAGCTTTCTAATTCCCCTTCAGAAACTAAAGTGACTTTCTCTAACTGAATAGGGTTTTGAATGCGCTTGTTAAAGATTGACCACACTTCAGATTGAGCACCCAAGTGCTGTTTTATCTTTTGCAATGTACCCGGGTTAGATGCATCCCCTTTCTGCGGCGCAGCCGCTTTGCTGGTAATATAAAAAACGGCATGAGCTTTATGAACCGCTTTCCATATGGCATCACTCACTTTGTCTTCTTTACCTTCAATACCCGGAACATCGAGTATGTTGAACTTGCATCCATCATGCTCAAACGTATAACTCTGGGTATCTAACGTAAAATCTGAACGGCCATTACCAATGATAAAGCCATCAGCCAAGCTTTGGGCTTGATTCACCTGCACTTCAATCTGCTGATGTCTGCTCTGTAATCCTTCTACATTGGCACTAATATCCAGACACTCTTGTTGGTATCTTGCCGTTTGTTCAGTAAACGCTTGCGTGCCTTGTTCAAGATTTTTAGATGCTGCTTGATAAGCTGACAGCTGTGGCATTTTTTTAAATAGCCAAATAAATCGCTGTAGTAATGTCGCTGTCGCTTGTGCACTGTCTAACTTTTCCTTAGTACTGAGCTTCTCAGTTTCACAGCGATCAACTGTCTGTTCGAGCCCTTGCTGGCTTACTTTCCAGTCGAAGTGGCACTTTTTAAGCATTGCTTCATTATCAAGAATACCTTGCCGAGTCTGCTCTATCAGCTCGACAGAAATCCCAGACTCTAGCTGCCACTGTTTAAACTCGGCCTGTTGTTTATTTTTTAACTCCTCAGCTAATATAATGCGCAAGGTTTCAATTATGGTGGATTTACCCGCATTGGTTTCACCATACAAAGCAATGGTAAAAGTATCCCACTCTGCGTTTTTTTCTAAATTTATGAGTTGTTGGCTGATTTCAACATGTAGCTTAGTGAGTATATCTCGACTAAGTTCAGTCGTCTCTTTGGTACTAAGATCGCTAGTGTCTTGGCTTAGCTTTTGGATCAGCTCATTAATAATCAACTGAATTTTTTGATAGATTTGACTCGGTGAGTCTTGATCTTCATTCATAAATATAACCTATACCACTCGGTGTTTTCTTAAGGTAGTTAGTACACCTAACCATCTAAATATCGTTAATGTAGCAATTGCAACTAACTCCGATTATATAGCTTTATTACATGCACTTATATCTATTGCAACACAGTTATGGCATCGAATTAACACTATTTAAAAAAGCTCTAGCATTCTTGATAAAAGGGCGGGAGGTCACAATATATAAGGTATCGTCGAATTTATGAGCTTATAGAAAGCCGCAAATCAGATAACCAAATGACAACTCTGACGAGATGAGGCTCAGCTAACAAGCGCGAGTTAAGGAGTTAGGAAGTAAGATCTAAGCGGGACATCTGGTTAAGAGGTTTAGCTAAAGCATGAGGTTCACGCTGTAGAATAAAGCTTTGGCTGTATGCTTTGAGCATATATAAACCAATATTGGTGTTTCTTTCTCGACCATTAAACGACTTAAGGGTCGTTTAATGGTCTTAAGACTATGATAACCTCAGTGAGTCCGCCATAGATTAAGGAATACTATGAGTCACCTTTTTGCCCACCTTGCTCGAATGAAATTAATTCAACGCTGGCCGCTAATGTATAACGTTAGAACAGAGAATGTACAAGAGCACTCTCTACAGGTCGCTATGGTTGCACACTCTCTCGCCTTAATTAGCAATAAAAAATTTGATGGTAACTATGATCCTAACCAAGCCGCAACCATCGCCATTTTCCATGACGCCAGTGAGATCCTCACTGGCGACCTCCCGACTCCGGTTAAGTATTTCAATAAAGAGATTGAGGCCGAGTATAAAAAAATTGAAGCTATTGCTGAACATCGGTTACTCGAAATGGTGCCTGAAGAGTTCAAAGAAGACTATTGTGCATTGTTAACAAGTGAACATGCTGACCCTGAATACAAAGCATTGGTTAAAGCTGCCGATACCTTGTGCGCTTATTTAAAATGTTTAGAAGAGCGCCGTGCGGGGAATACTGAGTTCAATACGGCACAAAAGCGCTTAGAGCAAAGTCTAAAAGATAACCCTAACCCGGCAGTAAACTATTTTATAGAATGTTTTATTCCAAGTTTTACGCTTGATCTCGATGATATTAATAAATTGCTTTAAGTCATTAATAAGGAACCAGCATGGATCAAACACCCTGGCATGAAAGACGTTTAGCTGAAGACAAGCAAAGACGTAACGATCATCGTAGCCCTTACCAACGAGACCGTGCCCGTATTCTGCATTCAGCCGCCTTCAGGCGACTACAAGCTAAGACTCAGGTCTTAGGCATTGGTATGAATGATTTTTATCGTACTCGCTTGACCCATTCGTTAGAAGTAGGCCAAATAGGCACGGGGATTCGTGCACAGCTTAAACAGAAACACCCAGAGCATGATGAACTACTCGATTCGATGAGCCTGATAGAGTCGATATGTCTTGCCCACGATATAGGTCACCCACCATTTGGTCATGGCGGTGAAGTTGCACTTAACTATATGATGCGCAAACACGGCGGTTTTGAAGGAAATGGCCAAACCTTTAGGATATTAGCTCGCCTAGAACCCTATACCGAATATTATGGCATGAACCTATGTCGACGCACGTTATTAGGTATACTCAAGTACCCTGCCCCCTATAGCCTGCTCCACCGTGAATTGCCTTTTAGTGAGGTTAGCCGCTTTCGTCAGTTAAAACCCTCTGAGTGGCCACCGGTTAAAGGACTATTTGATGATGACTTAGAGGTACTAAACTGGGTGTTAGACCCATTGTCAGAAGCCGATAAAGCACTGTTTCTCTCTCATCACTTAGTTGATGAATCAAAGCATCAAAGAACGCAATACAAATCATTTGATTGCTCTATCATGGAGCTTGCGGATGATATCGCCTACGCTGTGCACGATTTAGAAGATGCTATTGTGATGGGCATTGTCAGCCGTGAGCAATGGACTGAAGATGTTGAAAGCCAACTTAAAGAAAGCGATGACGACTGGATTAAAAGCGAGTTTTCCACTATTGGACAACGACTATTTTCGAGTAAACACCATCTTAGAAAAGACGCGATTGGTACTTTAGTCAATGGTTTTGTCACCGCGATATCGATTACCGAGGTAGACGGGTTTAGTGAGCCACTGCTTAAATTTAACGCAGCGCTTGAAGGCCCTTTTGACTCCGCGCTTAACACGCTAAAGCTATTTGTATATCAATACGTGATTCGAAAACCTGAGATTCAGATGCTCGAGTATAAAGGCCAACAAATTGTGATGGAGTTATTTGAGGCCTTCATTTCAGATCCTGAGCGACTACTGCCAACAAATACCCAAGCGCGTTGGATTGAAGCAAAAGATCAAGGACTCAATTGCCACCGTGTTATCGCAGATTACATTTCAGGAATGACAGACGAATTTGCAGCAAGACTGCATCAACATCTGTTTAGCCCGAAGTCAGGCTCGATGATTGAATTAAACCGCGAGCTTTAATACCTAACTTGCACTGCGGTGATAGATATTGATTGGCAATGAAATCGATTCATTTACAATACTGTCTATCACTTTTTAGCTATCTACAGTGAGTTAAGCAATAAGCTAAACAATGATCTTGTTTTATAACGATGAATTTCAATACCTTATGTAGGCATTTACTTGTTACAACAATCCCATAAGGCCCTTACCTTTATTACCCGCTACAAGCATCAGCTGAAGCTAAGCGCTATACCGTTAAGTGAGCCGTATTCAGAATACGGCTAATAAAGTATGTATAAACTTAGCGCTCTATTGGGTATTTCATTGCAATCCATTCAGGTAAACCTGAATGGCTAACGCAGGTAATATTATCCAGCCCCATAATAGACAGATTGGTTAATGCGGTTTGGGCTCTACGCCCTGAATGGCAGTAGATGTAGATATGATTAAAGCCTTTCAATTCTTCCAGGTGTTGTGACTCAGTCCCAAAGGGTATGTTGTGACTCCGAGGGATATGCCCTTTTGAATATTCTTCTTTTGTGCGATTATCGATGATTAATGTGTTGCTGTTTTCTTTTAGCCAAACGCTATAAAGCGCATTCATCGAAAAGTCGTTATGAATATAAGCATCCGGATTAAAGTTAATACCGCAGTTAGTATTGGCGGGGACTGCTTCATTGATTTTTTTAGGTATGTCTAAGTTCAGATTACTCATGATCTGCAAAAAATCATCGAATGATTTTTTTTGACCCACCCGAGGATTCCATTGTTTCTCTTCAGCAATCGTTGAGCTGGTTTTACCGTTATAATCATGCCCTGGATAAATGACCGTTTCATCTGCCAAACTAAACAGTTTTTCGGTGATGCTATGGTACAAATCCCCTGAGTTCCCCTCT
>NZ_PJBM01000107.1:0-22602 GCF_002836075.1 Shewanella sp. GutDb-MelDb
ACACGCTCCAGTGTCGGCGTCAAGGGCTTATATTAAGAAGTTATTCAAGTGCTGATTTCTTAATCACTAATGTAAAAAGCTATCAAACCCGAAGCCCTTAAAGCGCTTGTCACCTGAGTCTCATCTCCGAGAAGATTTAACTCTCTAACACCGCTGCAAGTCCCGTGCTACCTAGCGTTTGCTAAGAGCGATTGGCCTGCTGTACCGTGTCAGTGGGTGCGAATTATAGGGGGTTTCTGAGAGAGCACAAGGGTCTTTCTTCATAAAAATGAAATAATCACGTCAACCGCATAGTTACCAAACGATACGTACAAAAAAGGGGCTAAAATCGACTTTTTGGCGTCAACTAATACTGACTCAGTACTTATCTATTATAGGGATTGCACCTAAAAGTCTTGTATTGGGCGAGCTAACTGCATTGTCATCGACGACTATAAGGAAAGAGCAAGTCCAACAGACACTCATATATCTACATAAGGTCTTTTGTATTCAGTCTAACGGAAATACGTTATTAAGATAATGTTATAGAGGACGTCAAGGAGTAACTCTATTGTAAGTCACTCCAACGATGAGGCGGTACATTTTACAGATATCAATACGAGGTCGAGTTCTTTATTTAGTTAGCCGCAAGATAAGCGGGTACATCAGCAATTGAATCCAGCACCACTGTCGCGGCGGCAATTGCTTCATCAGTGACTGATTTACCTGTACGCACTAATATACGTGTAGGAACTCCGGCAGCTTTAGCCGCTAACATATCATCTCTTTTGTCACCCACCATCACCGATTGACTTAAATCAATTTTCAGAAACTGAGCTGCTGTGTTTAGCATCCCCGGTTTTGGTTTGCGGCAATCGCAGTCAACTTTATACTCACCAATGCCCTTTTCTGCATGATGAGGGCAATAATAGATACCATCGAGCTCAACACCTTTATCAACAAAGTTCCAATCCATCCACTCTGTTAACGTATGAAACTGATCTTCAGTATATAAACCACGTGCAATACCAGACTGATTCGTCACGACCGCAAGAATAAACCCTGCTTCTTTTAGCGCGACGCATGCTTCAAACACGCCTTCTACATATTCAAAATCATCGACTTGATGTACGTAGCCATGATCTATGTTGATTACACCATCTCTATCTAAAAATACTGCTCGCTTCACTATGCTGCCTCTCTATTTTCCAATGACGGTTATTATTTCATTCATTAAACGAAATTGCACCGTGAACTTGCTATCAATCGCCTAATACCGTGTAATGGATAAAATATACATTACCAACTATAGAAAATATGAATATGCTCAATACATGTCGCCAAAGGCGCACCGAGCTGCTTGAGCAGCTACCCAATAACAGTTTAGTGATCCTTGCAGGCTATCAGCAGAAAGTTCGCAGTAAAAATATCAAATATCACTTTAGACAGGATAATGACTTTCTCTATTTGACCGGGTTCAAAGAACCAGACGCGATCGCTATATTGGTCAAACACGAAGTAAGCGAATATCTGCTATTTTGTCGCCCTAAAGATCCAGCGCAAGAAGTCAGTTTTGGTACTCGAGCAGGTGTTGAGGGCGCAGTTGAGCATTATGGTGCAGACAAAGCCTATTCAATCGCACAGTTTGAGCAAACCTTATTACCACTTCTGCAAAGCATCACTACACTCTATATAAGTGATGAACTCGGGCGATTCTCATCATCACTTGTCCGTTGGACAAACAATCAAAGGTTGACCGCGCCATTTGATACTCCAAAGAATTTCATCTCTATCACACCATTGGCTAAAATGTTACACGCAAAGCGTGTGGTAAAAAGCCAAGCTGAAATCATTAAGATCCGCAATGCCGTAGCAGCATCCACCTCGGGACATAAAGCGGTAATGCAGGCATGCCACCCCGGCATCAACGAACGAGAATTATCCTCACTATTTGATTTCACCATTGCCAAATATGGCTGTAACGACGTTGCCTACCCTAATATTGTGGCTGGCGGTAATAATGCCTGTTGCCTGCATTATGAAGAGAATTGCAATGAGCTGCAGGATGGCCAGATGCTACTTATCGATGCCGGCGGTGAATATGAGCACTATGCCTCCGACATAACCCGTAGCTATCCGGTCAATGGCAAGTTTACCCCTGAGCAGAAAGCCATTTACCAATTGGTGTTAAATGCACTGGATCAAGCTATAGCAATAGTACAGCCTGGCTCGATATGGATTAGCCTTTATGATACTTGCATGCAAGTGATGGCAAAGGGCCTTAAAGAACTTGGATTATTATCAGGCTCGATTGAACACATTATGACAACAGAAAGCTATAAACGCTTCACGGTACATAAAACCGGTCACTGGCTCGGCATGGATGTACACGATGTAGGCCCTTATCACGATGATAAAGGCAACTGGCGCACGCTAGAAGCAGGCATGGTATTCACCATAGAGCCCGGTATATACATTCCTGAAGATGCACTCGATGTCCCCGAAGGCTATCGCGGCATGGGGATCCGTATCGAGGACGATATTATGGTGACAGACAACGGCTCTGAAAACTTATCCGCTAATGTACCAAGAACGATTGACGATATTGAGCGTATTATGTGTAAATAATAAGGTTTACTGGCTCATTTTTTATCAACAGAGCGTCAGCAGCTTGTCTGCCATGACGTCAACCCATTGCTACATTGCTAGCTCGTTAGAACAGGAATTAACGTATCAAACGTAACGTACCACTTTATTGTTCTCTGGCTGCTGTCACTATCGTTACAGGGTTATTCTCTAGGTCTGCATTCATACCGCTACCCGATTTTATCTCTTTATACGCAGGTGATGCACTGTGGGGACTAATGGTTTTCTGGCTAATGGGGCTCATCATACCCAACGCTAATATTAAGTTAGTTATAATATGTGCTTTAGTATTTTCGTTCTCAATAGAGTTTTCTCAGTTATATCATGCCGCTTGGATTGACGAAATTAGAAGCTACAAGTTAGCTGCGTTAGTACTTGGGGTTGGGTTTCAAACGAGTGACTTGATATGTTACACCGTCGGCGTTTTGTTTGGTGCATTGTCTGAAACAATGTTGATAAACAAAGGGCGGGGAATAAGCAAAGGAACCAACGGTACTTCATTGCTGTGAACTAAATCAAAAAAGGAGCGACTATTCGCTCCTTTTTATAATCTATCGGCCTAACTACCTACTTACAAAATGACCAAACTATCCATTTATCTACCTTAGAAGATCGATACCTTTAACCCTAAATCAACATTCACGACTAACTAAATCGATCGATACGATAAGGATTAAGATCGATATCAGCTTGCTCGCCTAATACTTCTTGCGCGAGGAGCTTTGCGCTAATTGCCGACCACGTTAAGCCAAGGTGCTGATGACCGAATGAGAAAAACACATTAGCTTGTTTTTGACTGCGGCCCAATACTGGCAGACTATCTGGCATCGAAGGCCTAAAGCCCATCCAACGCTCGCCATCAGTGACGACTGCATCCGCAAATAGCTCAGGTAATAACGCCTTACCATGAGGGAACAGACAATCGGCGCGAGCATTCACAAGTGGAGCTTTCAAACCACCGAACTCAACAGTACCAGCGAGTCGCGTCCCTCCTATCATTGGCGTGATAATGAATTTGCGATTATAGGAAGTCACAGGCCGAGAAAGGCTGCTTTGTTGCGGCATCATTAAATGATAACCCCGCTCAGTTTCCAGTGGAACCGAATAACCTAACTGCTTGGCAAAGGGTTTTGACCATGCTCCAGCGGCAATAACCAATCTATCAGTTTGTTCGCTGCGGCCAGAACTCATATCCAGTGTTATGCTCGAATTAGTGTTCGCAGTGTTGATATGAACTAACTCCTCAGTGACCAACTTTCCGCCTAATTCTGTAAACTTAGCCGCCAACGCTTGGCATAAACGGTAGGGATCTGCTGTGTGCCCTACGTGAGTAAAATACAGACCATGGGTGATCGTATTGCTTAATGAGGGTTCCAGTACCCTCACCTCATCGCCGTTAAGTAACTTCACATGTATGCCAGCTTCAGAATGTACTCTAAATTCTTTTTGCACATCGCTGATGGGGGTATCTTCAAACACCAATAAGCTACCGTTTAAGGTCAGTAATTCTTCACAACCACAAAATGCGGTGAGCGATTTCATTGCCGCTATCGCATCTTGATTAAGTGCCTGAATCGCTCTGCCATTTCTAGCTCTTCGCGACGGCAACATGTTGTGTAAAAAACGCATAAACCAAGGTAAAGCTTTAAAAAAGTACTTTGGTTGAATGCGAAATGGCCCTAATGGGTCGATTAACATGCCAGGCAATTTTGCTAGCATGGCTGGATCGGCTAAAGGCAATACCTGTTCAGCAGCAAAGTGGCCTGCATTGCCTTTAGAGGCTCCTTCGCCCACGCCTTCTTTGTCAATGATCGTGACATTAAAGCCTACACGCTGCAGTTCTATAGCTGCGGCTAAGCCTACAATGCCTGCCCCAACAATGGTGAGTGTACCGGGATGATTCTGATTGTGGTTATTCATTTACTGTTCTCTACTCCATTCTCACTGCAACGCTTAACGCGACGACGAATACAACTATCAATACAATCATTAACGCAACATAAAGCCTTCTTGGAATACGTCATCAGGGTCGACAAAAAACTGATGTTTTCCGGTAATATAAGAGCGACCAGACACTTCAGGGATCACCGCTTTTTTATCATAAAATATCGATGTAGCCGTCGCGCTGACAATCATTCTGCCATCAACGATACTTTCGATCATTAATGGACATTTTAGCTCAACTTCACCTTTTGCGTGCAGTAGCGCAATGCGCCCAGCGACCCCCGTCCCTGTTGGCGAACGGTCCACTTCCCCATCCGCAAAAATACACACATGACGAGAATGAGCTTCTTGATTAGTCACCAGCTTCGATGTGAAAATGATGCCATACAGAAAACCTAAATCATCCTCAACAGGATGCACTAGATAATGGCATGCCATTATCGCAAGCTTTATGCGTCGCCCCATATCGATTAACTGCGCAACATTGTCTTTGCTACAACTGATACTGTAGGCATCAGCATCGACATAGGCGTAATATGCGCCGCCAAAACCGATGTCATAGCGCACCTCACCAAAACCTTCCACATTTACAGTACAATCCAACGACTCAGCCCATGAGTCGACATTTTTAAAGCTCGCGTGAATTTTACCTTGCCCATCTCGATAAGCTTTAGCGGTAATTAACCCCGCTGGCGAATCAATCTTTATCACTCTCTCGGCATCATTTAGCTCAATCGCCCCAGTGGTGCACATCACCTTTACTAACGCAAGAATGCCATGACCACACATTGAACTGTAGCCTTCATTATGTAAAAACAACACCCCAAAATCAGCATTCAATGTCACTGGTTCGGTAATGAGTGCGCCGTACATATCTGCATGTCCACGAGGCTCATGCATGAGCAGTTTTCGGTAAACGTCCCAGTTTTGGGTGACATATTTGCGCTTATCTAAAATAGTTTCACCTTTTATTGCTGGGTATCCAGAGATAATAATGCGAAGAGGTTCTCCCTCTGTATGTGCATCTATTGTTTTGAATTCTGAATAAGTGCTTGCCAGCTCTGGACTGATATCAATTTTTTTCATTTTGATGTTTTCTCTTGACAGTTTTGCATATTGTATACAACAATGCGAATGTAGTTTAGTTACTCCTAATCGCGTTGTAGGGTCTATTATTTTGTCTATTCACGTATACAATATCCCATAACGAACCATAATTTCAAATGTAAAAATGCAGTAATAGAGGCTTAATATGAATGTAAATTGGCAAGGTGTTTTCCCCGCTATCTCGACTCAATTTAGTGAAGATGGTTCGATCAATTATGAGTCAAATGCTCGTATGCTCGAAGATCTTATTAGAGATGGAATTGACGGGATTATTGCTTTAGGCACAATCGGAGAGAATGCATCTCTAAGCCCAGAAGAAAAACGTGAGTTCATCAAACATACTGTCGAAACCGTTAAAGGCCGTATTTTAGTATTATCAGGATGTACTGAGAACACCGCTGAGCAAGCATCTCTTTATGCTCAAGATGTAGAGAAACTTGGCGTCGATGGTCTAATGTTACTCCCTGCAATGGTTTATCGTGGTACAGACCGCGAAGTTGTTGCTCATTACCAAACCGTTGCACGTTCAACAAATTTACCCATCATGATCTACAACAACCCTGTGAGTTATGGCATAGACATTAATCTTGAGATGACCGCCATTCTTGCAGAAGAAGACAACATTGTTGCAATCAAAGAGTCGACCACTGACACACGTCGTTTAACTGAATTGCAAAGCCGTTTTGGTGAGCGTTTCAGTATTCTATGCGGTGTTGATGATATCGCACTAGAAAGCTTACTTCTTGGCGCAACGGGTTGGATTTCAGGTCTAACAAACGTATTTCCACGCGAATCAGTCGCACTCTATAAGCTTGCACGAGCTGGACGTATTGAAGAAGCGCGTGAGATCTACCGTTGGTTCATGCCGTTACTAAGACTTGATACCATTCCAACACTGGTTCAGTGCATTAAGTTTGCAGAGCAAATCTTAGGCCGCGGTAGTGAAAATGTGCGTATGCCACGCCTACCATTAATAGGTGAAGAGCGCGCTTACGTTGAGCAAGTTATTGCACAAGCACTTGAAACTCGCATTGATCTAAACAAGTACAACATCGACTAAACCAAAGTCATAACTCCAAGCGCTGAGCCTTCATTTAACAATGGCTCAGCACACTAACAATAATAATGGAGCTATATACATGCTGAAAGGCACTTTTTTTTGCATTGATGCACACACTTGCGGCAATCCAGTGAGACTGGTGACCAGTGGGCACCCTCATCTTATTGGTAATAACATGAGCGAGAAAAGACAGCATTTTCTTCGCGAGTACGATTGGATCCGTAAAGGACTTATGTTTGAGCCCCGAGGCCACGACATGATGTCAGGTGCCTTTCTCTACCCGCCATGCTCTGATGATGCTGACGCGTCAATATTGTTTATTGAAACCAGTGGCTGCTTGCCCATGTGTGGACACGGCACCATTGGCACGATTACGTCAGCCATTGAATCTGGATTATTAACGGCGAAAACCCCCGGAAAACTCATCATCGATGTCCCTGCAGGCCAAATAAAAATTGATTACCAAAAAACTGACGAAAAAGTCGATTGGGTAAAGATATACAACGTTCCAGCCTATCTTGCACATCAAGACCAAGTTTTAGACATTCCAGGTCTAGGTCCATTAAAGGTTGATGTGTCGTATGGCGGTAACTACTACGTTATTGTCGACCCGCAAGAAAACTTCCCCGGATTACGTCACTGGAGCGCTGCAGACATTCTGCGCTGGAGTCCCATTGTTAGGGCCATTGCTGATGAACAATTAACCTGTATTCACCCCCATGATCCAACCGTAAATGGCGTAACACATGTGCTTTGGACTGGCGATACGATCTCTTCTGGTTCCGATGGTGCAAACGCAGTCTTTTATGGTGATAAAGCCATTGACCGTTCACCCTGTGGTACCGGTACCAGTGCGAGACTTGCACAGCTCTATGCTAAAGGACAACTACACGTGGGTGATGAGTATACCCACGAGAGCATTATCGGTAGTCAATTTGTTGGACGAATAGAATCTGCAGCACAAGTAGGTGATTACCGAGGCATTATGCCAAGCATTAAAGGCTGGGCCAGAATGACGGGCAACAATACCATCACTATCGACGATAGTGATCCGTACGCATTCGGTTTTCAGGTCGTGTGATCAACAATTAAATTAATTAGCATGTAAGCTCAGGAGCAAATATGACGGATTTAGTAAAGGTAGCAATTAGTGGTCAACACCTCATCAATGGTGCATGGACTGACGAAGCATTGCAATTTAGCAGTATGAACCCTGTAATCAATGAAGCCACTGAGTGGCAATTCGCTAATGCGACATCACAAATTGTCGACGCTGCTGTTAACGCCGCAAAACAAGCTTTCACTTTATATAAGCGTACCACTAACGACAATAGAGCTGACTTTTTAGACGCTATTGCTGAAGAGATCCAATCTGATATTGCTGCGATAACTCAAACAGCTCATATAGAAACGGGCTTACCCATGGCCCGCCTACAAGGTGAAACTGGCAGAACTTGCGGACAACTCAAATTGTTTGCGAGTACATTAAGAACACCGATTAACAATGTATTGGTTGATCTTGCCAACCCAGACAGACAACCTCTGCCAAAACCCGACACCAGACTCGGCACCTTACCTATTGGTCCTGTTGCGGTTTTCGGTGCATCAAACTTCCCGTTAGCGTTTTCTACTGCCGGTGGTGATACCGCTGCAGCACTTGCTGCTGGCTGTAGTGTCGTCGTAAAAGGACACCCTGCTCACGCTGCAACCAGCGAACTCGTTAGCCACGCAATTGCACGAGCTACCGAACGTTGTCAAATGCCTGCAGGTGTATTTAACCTTATACAATCAACAGAGCCAGAATCATCGACGTTATTAGTTAGCCATAGTGCGATTAAAGCCGTCGGCTTTACCGGCTCACTAAAAGTCGGTCGAATTTTAGCGGATCTTTGCGCAGCAAGAGCAGAACCGATTCCATTTTATGGTGAACTAGGCTCAATTAATCCACAGTTTTTACTTGCTGAGTTACTAACACAACAAGCAGAAAGCCTAGCGACGACGCAAGTTCAATCGATGTTAATGGGACATGGTCAGTTCTGTACTAGCCCAGGCGTAGTGGTGGCAATACAAGGAGAGGCGCTCAATCGCTATCTCGCGACAGTCGCAGAGAAAATCTCACTGGAGTCTGCCGCAAGCATGTTAACCGCAGGCATTGCTGCGACCTATCAATCACAAGTCGAAGCACTGCTTAAGAATAAGCGTGTACAGCTAATATCACAGGGTAAGTCCTCACCAGCAAACCACTTTACACGCCCAGCCGCGGTTAAAGTCACCGCTGAAGATTACTTAGCTTCAAAGACGCTTCAACAAGAGGTATTTGGCCCCTTCGCTGTCATTGTAGCCTGTGAAAACCAAGCACAAATGGAGTTAATAGCGGATCAGATGGAAGGTCAATTAACGGCCTCAATTCATGGGCTAGATAATGAGTTAGCTGAGCAAGCTCAATTAATCGAATCGGTCTCGTATAACGTCGGCCGTTTGATATTCAACCAAATGCCGACAGGCGTTGAGGTCTGTCATTCAATGAATCATGGCGGCCCCTATCCAGCGAGTACGGATAGCCGTACAACCTCTGTTGGTACACAAGCAATGTCTCGATTTGAACGACCTTTGTGTATACAAAACATGCCAATAGCACTCATGCCACAGAAGCAGAGAGAAGAGCAAGCCAACATTACCACTTTCTAAATATTTCAAAATATGTACAGGGAAACAAGTTGTTTCCCTTTCATTCTACTTATTTAAGCGTTAACCTAAGAAAATCATCTTGAATAATTAACATAAAAACAGGCTATATGAGCAGAAAAACTCCTATCGTTCATAAAACACGTACTCAAGTTGTCGTCGAAGTATTAAGGGAAAAAATTCTCTCTGGAGAAATCGCTGCGGGTATGCCATTACGCCAAAGTGCCTTAGCCGATGAAATGAATGTGAGCAGGATCCCAGTACGAGAGGCATTGCTGCAATTAGAAGCTGAAGGGTTAGTTAAGTTTGAAGCACATAAAGGCGCTACAGCGACTATTTTATCTGCTGTTCAAGTCACTGAACTATTTGACTTAAGAGCGTTAATCGAAACAGATCTATTGGCTAAAGCAATCCCCAATATGACTGAAGATGACCTAACGGAAGCTGAAGGTATTTTGGACTCGCTTGATGTGGCATTTCAAGATAAAGACCAAATAGAACGCTGGAGTGGATTAAATTCTCAATTCCATACCTGTTTATACCGCGCAGCAGACAAACCTCATACCATTGAAGTCGTCAATGGGCTGAATACCAACTGTGATCGGTATGTCCGCTTACAGCTATTTTTAGCGAGTGGTATTCCTAAAGCACAGCAAGATCATAGAGAATTGCTAGACTATTGTAGGAAGGGTGACGTTGATAACGCTGTTGAACTGTTACGCAGTCACATCCTTCATGCTGCGGCAGCTATTAGAGTTTTAGTTGCTCAACAAGAGGGCTAGCTCACTGTTGAGCGTTAAAAGACTTGTTAAGCTTTACTTATACTGATTGACAAGGCAGAGCGCAGGTTCTGCTTTTTTATTTTTGAGAGATAACCTAATGCAGTACGCCACGATTACAGGTTGGGGAAAGTGTGTTCCGCCCGCTACCCTAACAAACCATGACCTTTCAACATTTATCGAAACCTCTGATGAATGGATTAAATCTCGCACAGGTATTAGCCAGCGTCATATTAGTCATGTAAACACTTCTGAGCTTGCCTCTGTTGCCGCTCAAAGAGCACTTGCTGCCGCCGGTATTGAGGGTAGCGATCTAGATATGATAATTCTAGCAACCGCAACACCTGACACACTGATCCCAAATATCGCTTCAACGGTTCAAGCGAATGTGGGTGCAACTTGCGCAGCCTTTGATATCAATGCTGCATGCAGTGGTTTCCTTTATGGCGTTGGCCTAGCGAGTTCACAAATAAAGAGCGGCCAATGCAAAAAGGTGCTCGTCATTGGTGCAGAAAGACTGTCGTTCTTTTTAGATTGGTCACGACGCGACACCGCCGTTTTATTTGGTGATGGTGCCGGCGCGGTTGTATTAGAAGCAACAGATGAAGCAATTGGTATCTTAGGCTATGAGCTGAATAATGACCCTGCTGGCAGAGACATTCTTAAAGCCGGTTTTGGTACTGCAATGGATCGATTTGACGCCGCTTCACTCGATTTTTATATCGAATTTAACGGTCAAGAGATCTTTAAACGTGCCATTGCAGGCATGGGTAAGTTAAGTACTAAAGTGATAGAGAAATGTGGCATCGATAAGGAAGATATCGATTGGGTGATCCCTCATCAAGCTAACGAGCGTATTATTGATACTCTGATTAGCCGCATGAAAATTCCAAAAGAAAAAGCCATTGTGAATATTGCAAATTATGGTAATACTTCTGCTGCAACTATCCCTATTGCGATTTGTGATGCGCTAGAGCAAGGTAAAATCTTACCAAATCAAACCATTTTATCTTGTGCATTTGGTGCAGGATTGACCTCGGCCGCAGCCTTAATTAAATGGGGTGACAGAGTGACTCCAATTAATATTAGTGATGCAGAGCTGCCACCTTGTGATAAAACCGGTATTGAACTGGTGAGCAAAGCGGTAAAGCATTTCTGTAAATAGCCTAGCCAGAAACACCGTTTGTTTAAAAACACCGACCTAAACCGTCGGTGTTTTTGTATCAAATGATAGCTTCGTCCCAATAGACAGCTTCTTCAAAGTACATTCCAATTTCATTGTTGAGTTTACTAAAACTCGATAACGCCTTCTCTTCGCCACTTAAACAATGCCACACAAATCGATGACAATTATTGTCTAACAGATCATATTTTCTATAGGTAAATATTGCCTGTTGTGCCCGGGCTAAAACCTGAGACCTCACTAAAGGTTGGTGAAGATGATTACACGCTTGAAAAATCTGACTGCCACTTCTGCCGACCAAAAAGCGCTTAGTTGAAACGGCGCGTACTAACCCACTTCCATGTAACTCAACTAAGGTGTCGTCCCCTAGCCAAATTCCCGTGTGTTCAATGACGCCAAAAACAAAACAGCAAATAATCGAGCCCGGCTCGAGTTGAACTTTCTTATCGCCAGTATGCCATAAGCTAGGACCAAGTTCGGCATTGGCACCCCTGGTATGATCAGACACAGCCTTACCGTGTAATCGCTTCGTCGCGATGTCTTTTTGATTTTTACGTTCATCAGCAATCAAAGCAGCACCAATTGCTGCAGCTCCTAACCAAACCAAGGGTAATGGCATAAAAATCCCTATCGCGCTAATGACACTTAATATCAAGTAAGTTATAGAACAGTGCTTAATTTAAGAAGCCTAAAAATGTAAGCAAAACTACCTGTAAATTATAGTCATCATATTCATCTCTTGAATTTAAACGTCAATATGACAATAGTAATGACGAGCGAGCGAGGGCTTACAAGCGAAATTAACGTACATTTAATCTGCATAACAACCCCAGTATCATTGAATAAAATCAACTAATACACTACTTTATAATAAGTAGTGTATTAAGGAGTGACATATGAAGGGAATCATTTTTGCTGAGTTCTTAGAATTAGTCGAAGACACGTTCGGATTAGAGATCTGTCAACAGATCCTCGATGAAAACCAAAACGACGGTGTTTATACCAGTGTAGGCACGTATGACCACCATGACCTCATCAAACTCATCGTAAGCTTAAGTAAACTAACTGGGATATCTATTGAAGACCTACAAGAGGTTTACGGTAAATCCGTCTTTATCACCTTGTTTAACAGTATGCCTGGCCTCGAAGGCAAGTCAGACTCCACCTTTAGCTTTATCAAAAGCGTGGAGGAATATATTCATATAGAAGTCAAAAAACTTTATCAAAATGCCAACCCACCTACTTTCAACTTTATTTCAGCCACTGAAAGTCAATTAGTCATGGATTATGTGTCCGCACGCTGTATGTCGCATGTCTGCCTAGGGCTGATTCGAGGCTGTGCTGAGCATTTTGGTGAAAACATTGAAATTACAATGGAGCCAATAACAGAAGACCAATCAGAAGTCCGATTTACCATCACTTATGTTTAAACAGTGAGGCGATGCACAATCTATGCTCAACGATGAAATCCAAGCATTAACCAATAGAATTGAATTGCTTAATCGAAAAATAATCCGAGAAAAAGCAGCAAAAAAGGCAGCTGAAGTCCTGCTGGAAGAAAAAAGTAGAGAACTTTATAGTGCAAAACAACTTGTCGAAGACTCACTCATTCATATAAAAGAGCAGTCTAAGCAAGGCATGGCTCTGCTGCATTTTAAAAGCCATTTAGAATCAATTTTACTCGATTACAATCAACTGCTTTTGCAAAAACCTATCTCCAATATATTATTACAGCGCTTACTTGATGACCTGATTGGCATTGAAAATATTAAAGCGAGTCGTATCCGCTTCAAATCACCGATAAAAGAAAATGTTTTTGATACTTTTTTAGCCGGTAACAAAGCCCTGATCCAACCTATTTCAACCGCAAACCAACCATTATGTTGGTCTGATGATCATCAGCAGATTAAGCTTATCATCAAAACTGAAGCCTCTATCTTAGGCAGTCTCACACTCGTTATTGAATCCCCAACCTCATGGCAAAATACCGTTGAGAAACAGCTTCTGCTATTCTGTGACATGATCAGCGCAGCACAACGACGACAAGAGTTATTAGAAAATACCATCAAGGAGAAGTTGCGCGCAGAGTCTTCAGAGCAGTCTACTCGTGATTTTGTCGCGATGATTAATCACGAATTAAGAACCCCACTTAATGGTCTATTAGGCTCCGCTGATCTGATGCTTGATACATCGTTGTCGAGCTATCAGCAGCAACTACTCAATACCATGCATCAGTCAGGCGAGCTATTGCGGGTGATTATTAACGACTTGCTTGATCTCAGTAAAATGAGCGCTGGGATGCTGCAGATTGTAAAGATTAATTTTTCTCCTGAGAAATTGTGCAAAATGATATTCGATATTTTCAAACAGCGCACCGATGAGTTCGGGCTGTTATTTAACTACCATTATCAACAATCAATTCCACAGACATTAATTGGTGACCCAGATCGTATCAAACAGATCTTAGTCAATCTTATTGGCAACTCGATAAAGTTCACCAGACAAGGTGAGATAAAAGTCGATATCTATTGGGCCGAGCAAGCACTGTGTTTTACGGTCCAAGATAGTGGCTGCGGGATCCCAGAAGACAAAATACCGACACTTTTTGACCCTTTCACTCAAGTGAATAACTCGAGTAATCGAGCCTATGAAGGCACTGGGTTAGGCCTCGCAATCTGCAAACAGTTAGTTGATGAAATGAAAGGAGACATCAGATTAACATCGACCCTAGGTGAAGGTAGTTGTTTTGATGTTTCCTTACCCCTAGATATCGCTAAAACAAGCGTATTAAATATCAAACAACCTCAAGCTCAGTATCCTATCGAGACACTGGACGTATTGGTCGTGGAGGATAGTAAAGTTAACCAAATGCTGATTGAAATGATTTTAGCTAAATTCAAAATAACCCCCGCCATGGCTAATAATGGTCAAGAGGCGATAGACTTCCTCGCGAACAATAGCGTTGATATTATCTTTATGGATTGCAGAATGCCGGTCGTGGATGGATTTGAAGCAACAACTTTACTGCGCGACAAAGGTTATACCAAACCCATCATAGCCTTAACGGCTAGTACAACCTCGGTGGAAACTGAACAATGTTACCACTGTGGAATGGACGAAATAATCAATAAACCTTATCAACAAGAAGATATCAAGAGTGCACTGATAAAATGGGGACACATTATTGATGCTGCAAAGCAGTAAGTATTTATCCAGTCTTTATGGACGAGTTATTTAGCGAATAAGATCAAACAAACTCAACTCATCTTGGCCTGCTATCCCCGCCATTTGAGCTAAGAGCAACTCACCACAAGCCAATGCATCAACCGTCGCATTATGCGCAGCATATATTGGCAGACCATAGCGGCGCCGACATGCATCTAGCCTTAAAGAGCCTTCTTTAATGACATCATGTTGCCGTAATAAGCGGCTTCGCTCTAGAGACATTGTATCTATTGCAAGAAAAGACATTCGTTCACCTAGACTACGATGAACCTCTGTTTTAAGAAAACACATATCTAAAGGCGCATGATGCGCCACTAACACATGGCCTCGTGTTTGATTTAAAAACCAGACCATTGCCTCTTTAGCTGACGTCGCTGTTGCTAACTGTCTGTCGACAATGCCGTGTATTATCGCGCTATCGCCAACGCTACCTTCAATACTCACCAATTTATGTTGTGCTTTTTCAAGCTGCAACATCCCATTGTAAATAGGCACCAAGCCAATACTTAAAATCTGGTCACATTGAGGATCCAGACCCGTCATTTCTAAATCTAAAGCCATCAGCGGAATTTGTGACAAAGGCTTTGATACATTATCCAATACGGCACGGTAATAGGCTTCAATGGTCTTATTAACCGCTTTGAAGATACGCCAGCGCAACTTGCTCTGTAGATAAAGGCTTTTCAAAAGAATTAGTAACTCCGCATCATTTTCAACTTAAGCCCTACTTGTCCATCGTGTACCACTTTAAAGGCATCTCTTAATTGATGCCGTACTAAAGAAGAGACGTCTTTAGGCATTAGATAGTTGGTCACCGGTTTTGCATGAGTGTACTGGTAACCTTGATTAGATAGCCGCATATGCGCGATAAACTCATGCGCATCAGCCAAATTAAGTGCATCGTTGCGGTTAATGATATTTTGATCCATTAGCGCTCTAATTCGTTTAGCGGTGTTAACCTCTTTAATGCCAGCAGACAATGCATACACCCGTGCAATATCATTAATCAACGCATTACCTTTGTGTTTTAGATCAATCCCTTTGACCTCAGTTCCATCACGCTCCAACACAAACTTTCTGAAAAAACCGAGGGGGGGTGTACTCGTTAAAGAATTACCGGTCAGACCTGCGAGGAAAATATCATTACCTTGAGTATTTTTAAGAACATCATCTTGTAATCCATCAAACAAAGATTGAGGTCCAAAAACAGAGCGCATATCAAAAAATATACTGCAGTGCATTAGCGCTTTAGGATCCGGTGTATTAACCCACTTATCAAATACAGATCGCCAACCATTAAGTGACATTCTCCATTTAGGATTTTGCGCCATAATGTCACCAGGGCAATAAATATAACCACACTCATCAAGCCCAGCACAAACCGCCTTCGATAACGCTTCAAAATAACCTTGTGCTGCAGCATCCGGTTCATGGGCAAGTAGTAAACCATTATCTTGATCTGAACATGCCGCTTGATCTTGCCTACCCTGAGAGCCAAACGCTAACCAACAAAATGCCATAGGTGCTTCACCTAACAGTTGCTGATTTAATACAATAAGCCGCCTTGTTAATGCATCAGTGACCGACGTTAACACTCGCCCTATCTCCTCTGCTCTTGCATCGGCACTGATCAGGTTTTGCAGTAAAAGAGGGATCTGTTTACTGACTTGAATCAAACTAGCAAGATCTTTTTGCCGCTCAATTTCGCCAATCAACAATAAAGGCTGTGAACTCTGGCCGCGTAAAATATCAGTACTGGTAATCACCCCTTTTGCCTTACCATTGTCGACCACGGGCAGATGATGAATATTATGTTCACTCATCAACAGCATCGCTTCAAATACCAGAGAGTTTGATTCAATTGAGATTGGTGTGGTTGTCATTGCTTGATGTACAGGAAGGTTACCATCAAAGTTTTCGGCCAAAACACGGTTACGTAAATCTCTATCGGTTAAAATACCGACGAGCTTATTATTATCAATAACCAGTACGGAAGAGACGCGCGACTTTCGCATACACCTAGCCGCATCAGCAACGGAGGCTTTCATGTCGATCATTAGCGGAGAATTAGACATTAAGGTGGTAATACGGCTAGTCGTTGTCAGCTCTTTTGCTTTAAATCGTCCTTGATGCCTTAGGCGCTTTGCAAACGCCTTATTAAAGAATCGATCGAACTCGCGGCTTTTAGTGCGCAGTAGATTAAATATATCAGGCGGTAAATGGTAGACCAGGCCATCTTCTAAAATAGCGACCCGATTACTGGCCTGCTCTCCAGATAATAAAGACGGAAAGCCAAAATAATCGCCCTCGCCGAGCCTATCTAATAGCTCACCATTAATATCTCTGACTTCGAACGCGCCACTTCTAACAATATAAAGTTGCGGGTGTGACGGGTCTAAAGGAACAAAATTTGCGGCTTTACTGTAGTAGCCGACCGTTAAGGAACGGCAGCAACTCGCCAACGTGGCTTCATCAAGCGACTCAAAGGGTACGCTTTGTTGTAAAAACTGCATGATGGGTTGTAATTCGCTTGCATCCATTTAACCACTCCCTAGCTCACATCCTCTATATTCAATGACCACTATAGCGTTTACTCCAATGCTAGGACTATTCGACCAAAGGCCAGTTATAGACATAAAAAAAGAGCGCTTAATGCGCTCTTCTTATTCTGCTTACAAATTAGGAACTAGTGATCTTGTGCTTCACCTGAACCTTTAGGGAAACGAATAGACTCAACCATGTCCACAACATCTTGTGGTATGGTTGCCGTGACTTTAGTGACACCAAAGGCGACGGCAAAGTTAATCATCATACCCAGCATACCAATACCTTCTGGCGATATCCCAAGGAACCAATTATCACTGGTGTTTGCACTTGGATTAACAAACTTGAAGTAAACAATATAAGCCGCAGTAAACAGTAGACCCGTTACCATGCCTGAGATTGCGCCTTCCTTGTTAACTGTCTTAGAGAAGATCCCCATGATAATAGCTGGGAACAGTGACGATGCCGCCAGACCAAATGCTATCGCAACAACCGCCGCGACAAAACCAGGTGGATTAATACCGAAGTAACCTGCCATCACAATCCCCAATGCAGCTGCAATTCGGGCGTACAACAGTTCCTTCTTATCTGAGATATCAGGCATTAAGTTTTTCTTCAGCAAGTCATGCGATACCGAAGTCGAGATCACCAGTAGAAGACCCGCAGATGTCGATAATGCAGCAGCCAAACCACCCGCAGCAACCAGCGCGATAACCCAAGCAGGAAGATTAGCAATTTCAGGGGTCGCTAGAACCATGATATCGCGGTCAATCTTCATCTCATTTTCTGCACCCTTGGCATAGTAAATCTTGCCGTCTTCGTTCTTATCATCCCACGTAATCAGTCCAGTCTTTTCCCAGTTCTTAATCCACTCAGGTGCCGTTTCATAGGCAACTCCAGTAGACTCAGGGCCATTAATGGTTTCAATCATGTTGACACGAGAGAACGCGGCTAATGCTGGAATAGTGGTGTACATAATAGCGATAAAGACTAATGCCCAACCCGCTGATACACGCGCATCTTTTACTCTAGGTACCGTAAAGAAACGTACGATTACGTGAGGAAGACCTGCAGTACCGAACATCAAAGCACCCGTAATAAAGAACACATCTATCATGCTCTTTGAACCTTCAGTGTATTGCGAAAATCCGAGTTCAGCAGATAACCCATCCAGCTTATCAAGAAGATAAACCCCAGTGCCATTGCCCGCAGCATCGATTAACTCAGCCCCAAAACCGATTTGAGGGAAAATGTGGCCAGTCATCATCACCGAGATGAAAATAGCGGGCACCATGAAAGCAAAAATAAGGACGCAATACTGTGCAACTTGAGTGTAGGTAATCCCTTTCATACCGCCTAAAACAGCGTAGAAGAACACCACCGCCATACCGATATAAACACCGGTTTCAACCTCAACCTCTAAGAATCTTGAGAATACAACGCCTACACCACGCATTTGACCCGCGATATAGGTGAAACAAATGAAGATGGCACACACCACCGCCACGGTACGCGCAGCTTGTGAGTAATAACGGTCGCCAATAAAGTCAGGCACGGTGAACTTACCAAACTTACGTAAGTAGGGCGCCATGCAAAGCGCTAGCAGAACATAGCCACCCGTCCAACCCATTAAATAAACTGAACCGTCATAGCCGGTAAATGACACGATACCCGCAAGTGAGATAAATGATGCAGCCGACATCCAGTCTGCTGCGGTAGCCATACCGTTCATAACAGGGTGAACACCGCCACCCGCCACATAGAATTCTTTTGTTGTACCGGCTCGAGCCCAGATAGCAATACCGATATAGAGGGCAAATGTTACCCCTACAATCAAATAAGTGAGTGTTTGTACATCCATTTCATAGCTCCTTTAAATAAGTTCTTTGTAATTAGTCTTCATGCACATCATATTTTTTGTCTAACGCATTCGCCTTCGCGACATAGACAAAAATAAGCGCAACAAACACATACATAGCACCCTGTTGTGCAAACCAGAATCCCAACTTGAACCCCATGAAATGGATTTCATTGAGTACATCTACTAATAAAATACCGCACCCGAATGATACTGTTGCCCATATGGCTAACAAACCGAGTACTAGGCGTAAATTTTCACGCCAATAACCTTCTGCCTTCTCGTTGCTTTCAAAACTCATAGCGACTCCCTTGTGCTGATTTTTATATTAAGTCAGGGTTTAATCTAGCAAGCATGCGGCGAACAACAATCGCGACCTTAGTCTAACGCTAACGGCAACCACAAATGATAATGATAGATAACATAAACATTACAACAAGATACAAGTTTACGTGCACGTAAACCAAGCTCGTTTATCGAACACTTAGTTAGACCAAGGTATTAGCCATTTTTATTGTATGAGCTGTAGCGCGTCGCGAGATTTGGCAAAAAATTTCACATGGTTTGGCAAATGAGACTGTTTCTCATCCTAAGAATTCTGTAGCGCGTCGCTTGGTTTGGGGATTAGTTTCGGATGGTTTGGGAAGTAAAGCCAGCTAGCCTTCGAATGAAGACTGATTACATTGTCTTAGTTTAAATTTGAGCTTCTGGCTGAATGGGTATTTTGAGGTGTGTTTGAAAATCATTCCTGCATTGTGTTATCTATCGCTTGCAGCGTGCTCATATGCAGATACTTCTGTGACACGCTGCAAGTACATCCTTGTAAGCTCGACGACAGCATCCTTGCTGTCAACGGCCACAGCTGCATCTACACCTGCTCATCTGCCTCTTCGATTTGGCTGTAATGGGTTGAGTTTCTTAACTCTTTTTTGCACCAAAACGATTCAGTCATACATGCCCAACCAAGCTCCGCTTGATTAAGGTCGTGGCGCTTCGCCCACACCAGAGCAAGAAGGACTGCTCGTCTGATGTGAATTGATTCACAAATGCCGCGATGGCATGGTCAATGATGTTCCCGACATCATATAGACATTTCCCATATCCATATGGGTCAGATGCCAAAGAGCGGCCTATCCTCCTTGCATCCACCATGACGCCCCCGACGAAGTTATCTCCCTCGTACTTATTCGAAATAACCTAACACTTCCGATGGGGTATTGGTGTTTTATGATTATGTTGTGGAACGGGAACTTTTGTGTTCTTAAATTTAAATCTCAAATGCTGAGAGTTTGCGCTTTTATAACCCAGTGTAGATGCGGCTGATGCCTGCGAAAACAGGCCAATTCTGTTCCCTACAGAATTTGGCATTCCCTCCATCCTTGGAGGTCAGACGTTTTCGTTGAGCCTACAAGGATGTGTTTACGGCGAGTCTCAGTAGCGTCTGCACATACGCCGACCGCATGTCATTGGAACCACTTTGGTCAGCAGCTAACGCATTTATGCCCCATTACGTGTTTTACATGGATATATCTCGAGGTTTAGCCGTTTGTATTTAACCTCAATAATCTAACCTCCAATACAGTGGCCAAATTCGCTATACCACTTCACAAAGCCTGATTTAGCAGAGCGTTGTTTTTCAAGTACGCTATTGGACAGATATTAATAGGTTCACTGAGCAAGCATTAATAGATAAGAAAATATAACTTCATCAGGTTGAATTAGACATTTCTGTGGCATTGAAAATGCTTATAACAAGCCTCTTATACGCAACTAAATAACCCACTGCTTTAGTTCGCTTAGTTCCCGCTAGCGCATTCCATCGTTCATCTAGACTGCATGTGTATGGACATTCCAGCCCTAATTATTGCCAAAAACAACTTGCCTGCCAGTTCTGCACCGCTTCTATTACAAAATCGAATAGTACATGGTGGTTATAAAGCTTCGTTATCAATTAAATTATCAACATTGATTAGGCTTAGTAACCAAGTAAAGCCGAAGCGTTCCATTTACAACTTAGTCGCGGCACAGCCCGCAAAGGAATTAACAATGAAAAAAGCAATCTTAGCAACCGTCCTAGTAGCAACAACTTTTGGAGCTGCATTTACAGCCTTTGCAGCAGATAAAGTCCCTTTGTCTAAGTTTTATGAAGGTTACACGGTAGAAGAAATTCCAGCCGATGCATTCCAACAGTGGCCTTATTACACATACGCATCAGCACATATTGCAGACTTCTTACGTTACGGCGTTCACAAGCTACCTGCATCTGATAACGCAGTAAAAGTTGAGCGTATTGGTGGTTTTGAGATCTCACCTGAGCTACGAAAAGTCCTGGTCGATACTCAGGTTAAGGCTTTCGTAGTAATGAAAGATGGTAAGGTTCTAGCAGAGCACTTCGATAATGGCTTTAAAGCCGGAATGCTAAATAACTTGCAATCGGCCTCTAAGACTTTCGTTGGTGTATTGCTCAGCCACGCTGTTGACTCTGGCAAGCTTTCACTCGATGAGATAGCTAAGACTTATTTGCCAGAGCTAGAAGGTTCTATCATTGGTGAAGCGACTATCAGCGAATTGGCATCAATGAACTCAGGTATTGAACCATTAAGCGACTACCACACACCAGGCTCTAATGGCTACGAGTGGGAAAAAGAAATCGGACTGCAAAATGCAGGTGAACCCATTGGTCATTTGAATGCTATCAAGGCTGCTAAAGCAACGTCATTCGAGCGCGGAACTAACTGGGACTACACTGACCAAAACTCAGATACGCTAGCACTCATAATCGCTAAGGTTGAAGGTAAGCCATTTGAGCAGTTAATTTCTGAACTACACAATAGTTACGGTGGTAATAACGAAATTCAAATTGCTAAAACGTCCGATGGCACAACGTCTCCATCATACGGGATCAACATAAGCGCATACGATTATGCATTATTCACTGGATACATTGCACAAGGCAAGGCGGGTAGTTCTTTCTATAAAGAGTTAAAGGACTCATCTAATGACGTACTTAACGTTACACCTGTAATTAAAGATGTATTTGCCGCTGCAAGCCCTACAACGTACGACATGCAGTCTTATACAATGCTAGATCAGGACATCATCTACTCTCATGGTTCATTCGGCCAAACTGGCTTTGCTGACATTAAATCTGGTTACTCAGTAATCTACCTATCGGACTGGTACACAAATACAGACGTACCGAGCCTACAAAAGCAGTTAATCAATGCAGTTGATGTGATTAACGAGTTGCGTACTAAGTAATACTCATTTCGTCAACTAAGTGGTCAGTAATGACCAAGCTAAAAAGCAGAGTGATACCACTCTGCTTTTTGCTATTGAGGCAGAAATATTGTTGGGGGTTCGTCAGAGTCTGGCCCCACTTATTACCCCTCACTCACTTAAAAAAATATGACTCCATCAGGTTGAATTAGACATTTCTGTGGCATTGAAAATGCTTATGAAAGCCTCTTATACGCAACTAAATAACTCACTGTTCTAGTTCTCTTAGCGTACTCCATCATTCATCGAGCTAGCATGCGTATGGACATTCCCGCCCCAATTATTGCCAAAAAGGATTTACCTGCTATTTCCG
>NZ_PJBM01000108.1:0-22401 GCF_002836075.1 Shewanella sp. GutDb-MelDb
CTACCAAGTGACAGGGACCTCTAGTTTGCATAGAGACCAGACTTTTTGGTTAACATCGCCAAGAATAGCCACTAACAATAGTCACGGCACTGGTTGCACATTGTCATCGGCAATTGCTGCCGTTATGGCACATGGATTTGTATTGAATGACGCCGTTGTGGTTGCAAAAGCTTATGTGTCGCAGGGCTTACACTACAGTTATCAACCCGGTAGTGGGCCTAGTTGTTTAGCGCGCTGCGGTTGGCCAAATGAGTTGCTGTTATATCCCTTTATTGAGCCTCTTTCATCATTGAATCAGTCCCTTTATGGCGTTAATGCCATTAGTAAGCAGGTTTATGCTTTTAAAGAAATCGTTGAGCCATTAGGCGTTTATCCTGTGGTTGCAGAGATTGATCTTTTGCAGCAACTGCTCAGTGCAGGCGCCAAAACCATTCAACTGCGGGTTAAAGATGAAAACGATCCTTTGCTTGAGCAAAAAATTGTTCAAGCAATCGCGCTGGGCCGAGACTACAGAGCGAAAGTGTTCATTAATGACCACTGGCAGCTGGCCATAAAGCACCAAGCCTACGGTGTGCATTTAGGCCAAGAAGATCTGTTTGAAAGCAATTTAAAACGACTTAACGAAGCTGATATTGCACTGGGCTTATCGAGCCATAGTTATTTTGAAATCTTATTGGCAATGCAGCACCAGCCATCATATATCGCTTTTGGGCACATATTCCCCACCACCACTAAGCAGATGCCTTCGGCGCCTCAAGGGCTAAGCAAGCTGGCTCGCTATGTTGATCTCATGCAAGGAGAGCTGCCAATTGTTGCTATTGGCGGTATTGATGCCGGTAATCTTGCTGCGGTGAAAGCCAGTGGTGTTGATGATGTGGCGGTGGTTCGAGCCGTTACTGAAGCTAATGATCCTGCAAAAGCCTATAAAACATTGGCAGATGAATGGACGTTGGGAGTAAGCAATGGCGCTCTCTGATCAAGCATTTATGCAGTATTCACGGCAAATTTTACTGCCTGAAGTGGGCGAACGCGGGCAAAGCATCTTTAGTCAATCTCATGTACTTATTGTGGGGGTGGGCGGTTTAGGCAATTTGGCTGCTCAGTACTTGGCTGCCGCTGGCATTGGCCAGATAACGCTCATTGATGGTGACATCATTGAGCGCTCCAATCTTCCTCGACAGTTGCTATTTACTGTTGAGGATTTAGGAGGCAACAAAGCCCATGTCGCTGCCAAAAAGCTAATGCGAGCTTACAGCGATAGTCATTTCAATAGCTTTCAACGCTATTTGACGGCAGACAATGGGGTCGAGCTGTTTAATGCCAATCAGCCAAAATTCGATTTGGTGTTGGACTGCTCAGATAATTTTTCGGTTAGGCAAGTTGTCAATCAGCTGGCCGTTGAGCATAAGGTCACCTTGGTATCAGCGTCTGCGGCTAACTTTCAAGGTCAGCTACTGAGTGTGAACCAACAACAATGTCCTGATACTGGTTGTTATCACTGTTTATACCCAAGCGACATGAGCGTCAGTCAGAGTTGTCAAACGGTCGGCGTACTTGGGCCTATGGTGGGCACCTTGGCGTCAATGCAGGCATTAATGAGCTTGAATTTATTGCTTAGTCATAATGCAAAAGCGGATCACCAGATAGATGAGCTAAAGACTCAAGTCGATAGCAATCAGTTATTGGGGCAATTATACCGATTCGATGGCGCTAAATTTACTTGGCGGCAAGCAAAATTGGCACGGGACCCTGATTGTACGGTGTGCAGGGCGTCATGAGTCTCAAACCGTGAGCAATCTAAAGATTAGAGATCTAGGAGATAGACAGATGATCAGCATTGTACTCAATGATGAAGTTGTAACCGTTTCAATTGGAACGTCACTTGTTAAGGTATTGGAGCATCAAACCATTGCACTCGATGCGGTGGCGATAGCGCTAAATTCTGAAGTCGTACCGAGAAGCCGTTGGCCGCATATTGTGTGTCAGCAGGATGATCAGTTAGAAGTGTTTTCAGTCGTTGCAGGAGGTTAATGTGTTAAGAATTGGTGATACAGAGTTTAGTTCACGATTGTTTACGGGAACGGGTAAGTTCTCTCATGCAAGTGACATGCTTGCAGCCGTTAGTGCATCGCAGTCGCAACTGGTAACGTTGGCGGTTAAACGTCTCGATTTGAAGACAGGTAGCGATAATATATTAAAACCCTTGCAAGACAGTGGGGTAAAACTGCTGCCTAATACAGCGGGCGCTCGTAATGCCAAAGAGGCCATTTTTGCGGCGCATTTATCCCGTGAAATGTTAGGCACTCACTGGATAAAACTTGAGATCCATCCAGATCCAAAATATTTGATGCCAGATCCTATCGAAACCTTAGCTGCGGCGCGTATTTTATGCGAGCAAGGCTATGTGGTATTACCTTATGTGCATGCCGATCCTGTCTTATGTCGACGTTTAGAAGAGGTGGGCTGCGCTGCTGTGATGCCACTTGGCAGTCCTATTGGTTCAAATCAAGGCTTAGCCACAGAGCCATTTCTTAAAATGATTATTGAGCAGTCTAATGTGCCAGTGGTGATTGATGCAGGAATTGGCGCGCCGTCGCAAGCGACAAGAGCTATGGAACTGGGCGCGGACGCCGTATTGGTTAACACCGCTATTGCCAGTAGTGCCGATCCTGTTGCCATGAGCCGCTGTTTTGCTCAGGCAGTAGAGACTGGCAGAACGGCTTATTTGGCTGGGCTTGGTCGTGAGAGTAAGCATGCAAATAGCACGAGCCCCCTCACAGGTTTTTTAAATGTTTAATGCTATCTGGCCTGAGCATAATCAAAAGGCGATTTTATGAGCTTTGTCGATGAATTTAAAAAGTTGTCCCGCAGTGAGCTACAAATGTCGCTATATTCGACGACGAAGCAAGAGGTTGAACGCGCGTTACAAAGCCCGGCTGGCGATCTCAATAGTTTGCTCGCATTGCTGTCACCTGCTGCTGAACATTATCTTGAAGAGATGGCGCAGCGCTCTGCTGCACTGACTCGGCAGCGTTTTGGTGCCAGTCTCGGGATGTATATCCCGCTGTATCTTTCAAATCTATGCGCTAACGAATGTGATTACTGTGGTTTTACCATGAGTAATAAGCTTAAACGCAAAACGCTATCGGAAACTGAACTGCTTAAAGAGATGTCTTTAGTCAAACAGATGGGTTATGACGCGATTCTTTTAGTGTCGGGTGAGCACGACACTAAAGTTGGTTTACCCTATTTTAAGCAGATGTTGCCGCTGGTAAAGCAGCATTTTAGCCATGTTGCCATGGAAGTTCAGCCGTTGGATAAGAGCGACTACGAGTCGTTGATAGAAGATGGTCTAGATGCTGTTATGCTCTATCAAGAAACCTATAATCCCGTGACGTATGCTAAGCACCACACGCGTGGTAAAAAGAAAGACTTTAGTCATCGCTTAGAATCACCAGAACGAGTAGCGCAAGCTGGGGTTGATAAGATAGGTTTAGGCGTATTACTGGGCCTTGATGATTGGCGTTTGGATGCATTGTTGATGGGACATCATCTGGCTTATTTGGAGAAGCATTACTGGCGCAGTCGTTATAGTATTTCTCTGCCACGCTTAAGACCTTGTACTGGTGGCGTTTCACCTAAAGTTGAGTTAACGGATGCAGGCTTAGTGCAAATGATCTGTGCGTTCAGATTATTTAATCAGCAACTTGAAATAAGCTTATCTACCCGTGAAACCCCCGCGCTGAGAGATAATCTATTTGCATTGGGTGTGACTAATGTGAGCGCCGGCAGTTCAACACAACCTGGCGGTTACGATGAGCCAAATTCGCAGTTAGATCAATTTGAGATCAGTGATGATCGTAGCCCACAACAAGTGGCTGCTGCAATGAATGCGCGAGGCTTCAATCCGGTGTGGAAAGATTGGGAAATGGGCTGGTAAAGAGGCATTTATTAGTGTTTTTTATGCGAGTATTGAGGGGGGGGAGTAGTTTTTTAAACACTAGGCTGCAAAGTTTATCCCTCTTATTGGCATCGAAAGTAGGGTATTGCCAATTAATTGATAAATTGGGTCATTGGTTTAGCGCAATGTACCGATTCAATACGAGTTGATTTAGGCATGGCTAAAGACAATTTTTTTGCGCAACTGCTGCATGATAAAAGACACCGAATACGCTTTATACAGCCTGCCAGTCAATAAGTTAACTCACTAAGCTCATTTAAGATGTGTTTTTAATTTGTTGTATACATCATCAGGATTAATAGGCTTAAAAATGTAGTCTTGGGCACCTAATCTTAGGGCCAAATCTTCATCTGAATCTTCATTTAAACCGCTAATTATGATCACGGGAATTAAATTTGTTAAGTTATTGCTCTTTAGATCTTTGAGCACTTGATAGCCATTTTTTTCTGGCATCATGATATCAAGGAAAATACAGTTGGGTTGTAAATTACTAGCAAGATCAATTGCGTGTATGCCTGAATTAATTGTAATGACATGATAGTCATCACCTAATACTGATAGCAGCAGGCTTGAGCAAATGGGGTCATCATCAACAATGAGTATTTTAGGTTTATCCATATAAACAGTTTCCTCTTCCTAGTCTAATTAATTTTTTAACCTTACCGTATCATTTAAAAACAATAGTGGCTATTTTAAACCCATCTTCACCTCACTTTCTATAGAGAGTATAGATTGCTCATATCTGTGAGTAAAAATATTCATCACTTGAAAGACACTTCCGTTGAAGCTGACAATAAAAGATTACGCTATAAACCTTGAACTAAAGCTGAATAACGTCACTGATAACGGTTATTTAGAAGTGGCGGTGTGACTGGTCATTGAGTTCGGTGAGAAAGGCGTTGTAGCGATCATGCAAAGTATAATCTTTTGCTAGCTTTGACGTTAAATCTAAACCTTGCTAAATAGCGAAGCCATTGAAGCCGTCAGTAATGCACTTTAATGATGGGTTAGTCAGCGTTATCTTTACATAAATGCTGTACATTTTTAGTACGTTACTTGATAATCTAAACACTTACTAAAAGTGAGACACGTTATGCAAATACCTCCCAGTATTATTTCAGGGCACAATGGTTTTCAAAGCGCACAGTCTGATTTAACCCAAGCAACGGTTGATGTGGCAAGTTCAAGTCAGTCGGTGTCTTCAACTACGACAGTCGACAGCAGTGATAGTCAATCGGCGTTAATAAGTGCTACGCATGCCGTAAGTCACGCTCAAGCATCAGCCGAGGTTATTGAGGCCTCATCTGAGACCATCGGAACTTTGATTAATATTGAAGTGTAGAAAGCACAAAAAACGCTCTTTCGAGCGTTTTTTAATTTTCAAATAGTATCGATTAAATGATGTTTTTTTATCAATGACTCGATTAACTCGCTCGCGGGCCCTTGTTTATCTCTATTAGGGATAACCAAACTTAGCGTTGCTTTGCGTTTAGATGAACCTTTCAAGTGGAGCTTTTTTAGCTCTCCATTTTCAATAAGAGACTGCACCACATCCTCTGGCAGCCAGCAAAACCCCATCCTTTTTTTTAAAATAACAATGGCTTCGTGAAAGTTTGTTACCGTCCAACGCTGCTCAGCTTTGAGCCAACCCAAGTCAGTATTGGGGCTTAGCGCGGTGTCTTTGATGACAATTTGCAGGTGCTGAGCAAGCGTTTCATCTTCTTCAATCACATCGTACTGAGCCAGTGGGTGCTCAGGATGACACACGAGATTAAAGTTAATATCAATTAAAGGCTCAGCCAAATGTCCTTTAGGGGGAGGGCCACCACAGATGGCAATATCCACAGCCTCATCGATAATAAGTTCGGACGTACCGGTTAATACCGTATCGATGACTGTAATGCGTGTGCCGCGACTAAGAGGATAGAATTGACTGAGTACATCAACAAGATCATCCATAGGATAGATAATTTCACGTGCTATTGTCAGTGTCGGTTCCCAACCGGTTTCTAAATTATTGGCCAGCAGCTCCAACTCATTCACCGATTGTGTAATATGGCGCGACCGGCGTAGCAGTACTTCGCCACACTCGGTGAGGTAGGCTTTACGGCCTTTAACTTCAAGCAGTTGAACGCCGAGTTGAAATTGCAGCTTAGCAACGGCGTGATTGAGTGAAGACTGACTCTTGTTCAGTTTTTCCGCAGCTTGGGCGTAGCCACCGTAATCGACAACCGCTTGTATAATACGCCACTGCTCTAATGTAGATTTTGCTCTATCCATTTTTTAGCGTTCACTATTTGTTTGTTGTTTAGACTGAACCTGCTTTGGCAAGTATTTTTTGGTTGCTTTTAGTTCAGACAAATAGGGGCCTTTATGCAGTTTTTCTGGCCAATCAAGCAGCATCATTGCTAACACATTACGATGCTCACCCATCGCCAGATCTGGATTGCCACGAGGCGAAGTGATCATCTGCTCTTGTTGATTGAAAGCCTTGATTATATGCTGTTGAGTTTTGGCGACAACGGGGTTATGGGGTTGTCCTGCAAGTAGGAAGCTGATGCCAACCTCTGCAATAATATCATCAGTAGCGTCTTCAAGGATCCGGTCAATATTTTTCTCAAAATGATCTAAAATCCAAGCAAACTCTTTTGCATCAACATCATGCTGATAATATTCGCTAGCGGCGAAAATGAAATGGGTCATACCATAGAGCTTATTCCGATACTGCTTTTTATCGAGCTGTTGATCTTGGCTATCAGGGTAGACACCAATGAATGCACTTTTATAGTCCGCTAAATAATCCCCAACACCAATCTGCTTTGCCCAATAGACATAGTTAATGAGTTGAGCAGCCCATGTTTCTATCATGGCTTTGTCAGTGAGTCCGGTTTTTAGATCGGCTTTTTTCAAGGTAGTGATCAATTGTTCATGGCATGGGCCAGTGAGACCAAATTCATCAATGCGGCTTGAGTAGCGTAACAATACGTCGGTGTAGAAGATAAATTCTGGAAAAGGCTTTAAGGCTTTTTTACGCGCCTTAGCTCTCGGCCCTTTACCCAAAACTGAGATGGCTTTGGTTGCTTCGTTGCTGATGAAGTCTTTTTTATCAAGATTACAAGCGTAGAAGGCTTGGGCTTCTGTTACCGCATATAGGTCAACCAATGCTGCATTGGCATATCGACTGTCACCGGTCATTCTATATTGTCTAATGCCATAGTGGCCTTGAACTCGCGGAGGTAGCTCAAATAGATGCGTTTCAAGATTAGCTTTAATTCCTTGATAGACTTCACTTTTAGCCGCTTCAGTGACCAAAGGGGCTGATGCGAAACTACTGGCGCAAAAAAGTGCAGCGGCTAGGGTACTTATTCGGAGTATCGAAGGCATATTGAATCCTTTTTATAAGTGGAACAGCGGTAATCGGCGATCCCAATAGCTCTTGAAGGATTACTTCAATACTGTCGGAAGGTTCATTCACCACCAAAGTGTCAAAAATAACGGCTTGATTTTGGCAGCCCTTGGTCGATTGATAGATATAATTTGCGACGTTTTGTTGCCATAATTTTTGATAATAAAGCGGACCTTCGTAAACAATAGCACTAAAGGTAAAGGGCGCATCTTCTATTTTATCCCAGTATTTTTCGAAGCTTAGTGAAAACTGCTTATTAAGGTCGAACTGCGGTGAGCTTGAGTCTGCTCGGTATAAGTCCAGTGCGACTTTAGAGCGAAACAGCGAAAGTTGCTCTGAATAGAGTTGCAGTATGGCTTCTCGAGAACCTTGTTTAGGGGCTTTAAGTAGTTTATCTAATAACCAATACTCTATCCACAATGCATCGATATTATTACTATCTGCCGTTTCACCTAAGGTGTTGAGCAAATAAAATTGATGACCTTTACTCAGTTTTTTTATTGCCGCTGCAACGGCTTTAACGGCGTGCCTTTGTTGTTGGTATCGCGTTAGTTTTATTGGTAATGACAGTTCAATTTGACCGAACTGGTGTCCAACAACAAGTTGTCGAATTGGTTTGACGGCGATCTTCTTATTTTCAGTTAAATAAATATCACCGAGTAGTCGCTGCTTATGCCATACACGAATCGATTTTTCATTTATCCACTCAAAACGTATGGCTAACACTTCAAGTTCTTTAGCCACCAAAGTGAGCCATTTGCCCGAATCCATTGCGGTGACCGGAGAAGAAGGGGCAGACGCAAGCGCCCGACCAAGGTTCCATGGTGCTATGTTGATGTTCTTGGTTTGAGACAGCAAAAATTGCTCAACTATCTCTGAAGATGACAACATTTGTTGATGTAATTTGAATTGACTGTAATCAGTAAAACCTGACTGTCGCGCTTGTTGAGACCTTAAGTCTTTAATGGTGTCTAATGCGGTTTTATTTTTAGTTGATGCTCGTGATTGATAGGCTTGCCAAACACGCTTTCGACACAGCTCATCAGGCTGCCTAATCAAATAACTGGCTAATGAACCGTTGAAATTATTTTCTGTTTCATCGGCAGTGTTATGGGAAAGCTCACAGGTTTTATCTTGAATATTCAAGCTTAATGCTTGCGAGCTCACTTCCTGCTTAAACGCAGCTTGTGCAGTATGCAGTTGTGCTTTGTATCTGGGGGATTGACTGCTCTTTGATAACTGATTGATACGTTTTAGCAGGGCCGTGATTTGCTGACTATCGTTATTGGCAAAGCTAAATTGTAAAGTTTGAAACGGTGAGGAATCTAAAAAAAGTGCCAGTTCATCAGCGAGGTATAGCTGGCATTGGAGTACGAGTTCTCTATCAGAATAAGAGAGCGGATATTGACGATAATACTTAATTCGATCGTTAATATTGAAAAAGCCAATAAGCTGTCGTTCAAGTTTAATGGCATTGGTATTACTGTCTAAGGTGGGGTCAATAGCATGAGTTGGAAAACGATAGCGCAGGCATTGCTCAACCAATAGTGGAATAGGCGACACGGCAGCACAGGCTGCCGTGTGGACCATACTTGTTAGCATAATAACTAATCCAACAAGGTTTACTTTGAATCTAGCGGTTAGCACTAAAGTGTATCTTGGCGTAAGCCACACGTTCTTCAACCGACATGTTGTGGTTTGGCATCTGCTCAACATGACGCAAGTTTGCCAAGATCCCACAGCCATTTGCAATTTGAATCGCAAGGCCTGGACGCGCATTTAGCTCTAGTAATAAAGGACCTTTATACTTATCGAGCACCATATCGGTACCCAAATAGCCGAGCTCAGACATTTCATAGGCTTTAGAGGCGGTATGCAGCAGCATATCCCAGTGCGGCACCTGAATGTCAGTTAGCTTCTTTTGGGTATCTGGATGCAAGTCAATAGGTTTATCAAACTGGACGGCATGCAGCCCTTTTCCTGTTGCAATATCAACTCCAACACCCACTGCACCTTGGTGTAGATTCGCTTTACCGTCTGATGCTGCCGTTGATAGGCGTATCATCCCCATAATCGGGAAGCCTTTAAACACGATTAAACGGATATCTGGCACGCCTTCATAGGAGTAGCCATCGAACACCGGATCAAACTGGATTAAGCCTTCAACAATCGCGACATCGGGATTACCGCCTAATGAGAACAGTCCACTGAGCACATTTGATACATGGCGATAAACTTCAGAAGGCGTAACCTCCTGACCGTTTGGCTTGTAATAGCGACCATTCTCGACTTTAGTGACCACGAGGATCCCTTTGCCGCCAGAGCCTTTTGATGGCTTAATGACAAAACCAACTGTGTCATTAACCATTGCCGGAATATCGTTAATTCCGTGTTGCTCGGAGACAGTACCAATAAGATCAGGTACGGCAATATTATTAGCAAGGGCGAGTTGCTTTGTGGTTAGCTTGTCATCGACTCGTTTGTAGTACTTACGCGGGTTATAACGACCAATATAGTCGATATTACGCTTGTTCATACCCAAAACACCGCCACGCTTTAAAGCAGAGGGGTTAGCGAGAAACATATTATTCTCCAGCCAAAGGCTTAAAGCGTTTTAGCTCAAGCAAGCGATAACCCGTATATTGTCCCATCAATAACACGAGGGCCAAGATCACGAGGTGAATTCCAAGGAAGTTAAATACCCAATGTTGAACCCAAGTCGCGCTCATGGCTAAGTAAGCCAATGTTGCTACAAATAGGCTACCACCACCTTGTATAACCACTTCTTTAGCGCCTTCCTCTTCCCAGAGAATAGACATTCTTTCAATTGTCCATGCCAAGATAATCATCGGGAAGAATGTAATTGTGAGACCTTCGCTTAAACCGAACTTATAAGATATTAAGGTAAAGAGTCCGATAATACCGATAACCACAATAATCACGGCGGAGATCCGCGATATGAGCAACAGGTTCAATTCAGATAGGTATGAGCGGATCATCAAGCCAAATGCCACAATTAGCAAAAAGCCCACCAGTCCTGTAATGAGTGTTGTTTGGATAAAGGCGAGGGCAATTAGCACCGGCATAAACGTACCTGAGGTTTTAATGCCGATCAGTACGCGTAAAAACACCACCATTAACACACCGATTGGGATAAGCAATATACCTTTAAAAAGGCTTTGCTCCTCAAGCGGTAATTGATACAAAGAGAAATCAAGTGCATTGTCATTCTTCATTACATCAATGGCAGTCGCAAGGGCGGAACGAGTATCTTGTAACATTGAGAAATTAACTTGCGAGTTAACGCCGCCAATGACATCGAGTACAGATGTTCCTGAACGATCCCAGAGCAATAGATTCTCTGGACGGCCTTGAGTTCCTTTGACTGGGTCGAATAAGTGCCATTCACCGTCATTATACACTTCAACGAAAGTGGTCAATTGTTGTCTGCGGCGCTGGTCTTCAAGGAATAATCCACTCACTTCCTGAGCTGGAATGCCCTTGTTGTGCAGCATTCTCATGAATAACTTATTCGGTGAGTTTCCGGTCAGTAGTAGTTCAATATTTTGGCTGCGCTCATTAGCATTCAGCTCTTTGTTGAGCTGCTGAGCAAACGAAAGGTTAGTGGCACTTTTAGCCCAAACCTCTTCCGTCGCCTGTGTGGCTGCGGCACTTTCAGTTGCTGGCCACATATAAGGCGTTGGTGCTTCTGGTTCACCCTTTGCAAGCAGTTGCTCTTGACCTGTTGGGATCAAGGTCACTTTATAATAGAGATCTTGTTGGCCCGTCGCGCTGCGAATAGACCATATTGCGCGGCGATCATATTTGTTATTAGTGATGGTTAAACCATAGCCGGGTGATGTTGCATTTTCGACTAAGACTTCATAAGCAGGATCTTCAGGTAAAGAGAAAGAGACCTCAGAAGGCTCGCCGGTCCCTTGGAAGCTGACTTTTGCATCAATGGCCCAACTTTGAACTTGTTTGCCGGGGAAAAAAGGTACGCTGTGCTCAATGCCGCGATAAACACTCGCGGTGATGCCTGCAATAAAGAGCAAGGCAACTAAAATATAAAAAGGCTTTCTAGAATGCATTATTTGTATTCCTATTATTTAGAAGCAGACGATGCACTATCGCCTTTTTTCTTTCCATGGATATAAGTTTGGCCAACATCAACCACGGCAATATCTTGCATAAATTTGCGGCCAAGTAACAGTGGGAACTCTAAGTGACTTCTGTCGCTTAAGTTTAGATCTGTCTCAGCTTTGTATTGACCAATCTCGAGGTGTGCATGGATAACAGGACGTCTGTCCGTTTTATCATCAGATTCTTTAATCCGCACGAAGCGTTCGACTTTAGATTCAAACGTTTGTGCCGGCTGTTTAGCGCCATTAGTGAGCACATCAAATCGAACCCACTGGTTACCATCTCTTTCAAATAAAATAATATTATGAGCATCTAGTGAAGATGATTCTGCACCAGTATCGATGCGAGTGTTAAAGCTTGCTTTTATTTCATCGACATAGACATTTTCGACTGCGCCTAGAATAAACTTACCTTGAAGCGGTGATGGAGGGCATTGTTTTGGTGCAATAACCGGGATAACAGCGGTTTTATCTTTTTTATTCAGAGTGGTGATTTTTTCGTCTAATTGCGCTAGCTGGGCAGACAAGGTTGTCATGCTTGCTGTTTGCATCTCTTTGCACGAATCAATTGCGTTCACAATATTAACTTCTTGTTGATTCAAACTGGCTTCGAGCACAGTTGCATCAACGGGCATAGGTGCGTTGACGTCTTTAGTTGATGCACAACCGCTTATTGCGGTTGCGATGGCGGCGATACAAATTATCTGCTTTAACATAGTGCTTCCCATTACTATCGGCTAGATTAAATCTTTATTTGGTTGGTTTTTGGTGGCAATGATGGTTGCTCTTTTTGGCGCAGGATAACCTTCAACGGTAAGGCTAACATCATTAGGGTCTAAATAATCGACTAATGACTCATTCGGCATCCAGCTCGTACTTCTTTGTTCTGCTAAGGAGGTCACATCAATGTCAACACAACGTATATTGATGAAATCGCTCTTTTTAAGCCAAAGCATGAGCGCTGCAACTGAAGGTAAGAACCACACGTTATTCATTTTTCCATAGCGGTCTTCTGGGACTAGAACAGTGTTCTCGTCGCCATCAATGACTAAGGTCTCTAGAATGAGTTCTCCACCCGTACGTAATTGATCTCTGAGTTGGATCAGGTGATCGATTGGCGAGCGGCGATGATAAAGTACTCCCATCGAAAAGACGGTGTCGAATGCATCAAGGGGGGGCAGTTCTTCAATGCCTAACGGCAAGAAGTGAATCGGTTGGTCGTTACCAGCAATTCTTTTAACGGCTTCAAACTGACACATAAACAGGGGTGATGGGTCAATTCCTACCACATGTTTAGCACCATCACCCAGCATACGCCACATGTGATAACCACTGCCACAACCTACATCCAGTACCGTTCTGTTGGCTAAAGGTGAAATATGCGGTGCTAAACGCTCCCATTTCCAATCTGAGCGCCATTCTGTATCGATTTCTATCCCATGAATAGAATATGGGCCTTTACGCCAAGGTTTAAATATCGCTAACAGGTTTTCAAGTTTCTCTTGTTCGCCTGTCGATAACTGGCTACCAGAACCTATCGTTACACTGGTTTTAAAATCAATGCTATCGGGTGTAGGATAATGCAATTTGTTGAGCACTTTTTCCCATTTAGGCAGCGAACCATGTTTATGTTCTCGCTGCCATTCACCTAGAATGGCTGGGAGGGTCTCTAGCCAGTGTTGTAGACTAGAGTCCGAAATTTGTTTGTAAAACGAGCTAAAACTTATCACTTAATTGCCACCATAGATGCAAAGTTAAAACATTGGAACCAGACACTAAACTGGCTAAAACCCTGTTCTCTTATCCGTATTTCATGTTGTTGAAGCGTATCTGGCTTCATGACATGTTCGAGTGAACTTCTTTTTTGGCTGATCTCTAACTCACTGTAACCATTTGCTCTTTTGAAATCGAGATGTAAATCATCTAAAGTGGATTGAATTTTGTCTTGCTCGAAGTAAATCTTCTCAGACAAGACTAAAAGCCCACCAGGTAACAACCCATCATAGATTTTTTTGAGCAAGTTTTCTCTATGCTCAGGCGCAAGAAATTGCATGGTGAAATTGAGTATGACTAAAGAGGCATTTTCTATCTCGATATCGCGGATATCGCCGCAAATTAACTTCACGGGGGTTTCGCTGACATAAGCAGAAAGGTTTTCTTTACAGCGTTCAACCATGGATTCACTGTTATCGACGGCGATTATCTGACAATTACGGCCCTCTACTCGACGTCTAATACTTAACGTTGCCGCGCCCAAAGAGCAGCCTAGATCATACACTTTACTGTTTGGCACCGCATATTTTTGTGCTAAATCTCCAATAGTATTAATGATTTGCCCGTATCCTGGTACAGATCTACGGATCATGTCATTAAACACACCTGCCACTTTATCATCGAATTGAAAATCGCTGACTTGTTGGTACGGTTTAGCATATAGGTCGTCTTGAGAAAGTTTCATGTGATCAAATAGTGGGGATTCAACTCCTTATTCTAGCTAAACATATCTGCAACCAGCAAGACTAGTACTGGAAATTCCTCATAAAATTTTGTCTAATAGCATTATAGATACAAATTATTTACAGATAGTTGACCTTTTATAGGGATTGTAATTGAAATATAACGCTTACGTGTTGCTGACTGTTTTCTCCGTCTTTTTTTCGACATCAGTATTTTCTGCAGCTAAAGATAGCGGGCAGCCATTAGTGATATCAATGAGCGATGATAGTTACCCGTTCCAATATGTCGATGAAAACGGGGTCGCTGATGGTCTCTTAGTCGATTTTTGGCGGCAATGGGCCCGTCTTAATCAACAAGACGTTGTGTTTAGGCCCGTTAATTGGCAGCAATCTTTAGACAATGTTGAGCAATCACTTGCCGATATTCACATTGGGATGGCAAAGACGCCTGCGAGGCTAAAATTATTCGATTTTGCTGAACCTATCTCAAAGGTAAATGGCTACCTTTATATTAATAAAGCTTTGACCAGTATCAATACCTTAGAAAAGCTTATTCCTTATAAAATTGGTGTTGTTAAGGGCGCAGCCCATATTGACGCGTTGCTCGAAAAGCAGCCGAAGCTGACTTTTGCTTATTACGCTAATCGTCAACAGTTACTGGATGCGGTGATTAACAATGACGTTTTTGTCTTTGCAGGTCTTGAAGGTTACCTGCGTGAGAGCAACATTAGTCAAAAAGTGATCATGTCATTTCCAGTTAATCGGCGTATCGCGATTAGTGAGTTTGCATTTTATCCGGCGGTTAAAAAGGGTAAAGCGTCATTGTTACGGACCGTAATGCAAGGATTCAGTTTAGTTACGCCAGTAGAACGTAATAACATTGAACGTGATTGGCTGGGCATACAGCGCAGCCAGAACGAAGTTGTCGTGGCGATGCAGACCGGAGTTGAACCCTATGCGGATATTGGTCCCAACGGTTTACCACATGGTTTATTGGTTGATATTTGGAAATTATGGTCGGATAAAACGGGGTTGCCGATACGCTTTATTGCTGGAGACATGCAGCAAGGCATCGTGAATGTTCAACGGGGCATCGCGGATGTGCAGCTGGGTTACCCCGAAAGTGAGTCTATGAAGTCAGGACTTAATCGAGCCCATCTGATCTATCAAGTTAGCAGCAGGCTGTTTTCCTATAAAACGTCTTTTAAAACAGTTGAAGAGCTAAAGGGAAAAGTTTTTGCAGTCGCGCCTACATCGCCTTATCTAACCGAGTTAATTGAAGCCCTGCCGGATTCTGATTTTTACTATGTGGCCAATGTCCAGCAGATGATAGAAGCTGCTGAATCGGGCAGAGTGGACGGCTTTATTGCGGCAGCAGCATGGACACAACACTACTTATTGTTAAAAGATCGCTGGGAAGATTTTTACCAATTTAAACCGATCCATTTTAAAACCGACCTTTATGTATTAAATCGAAACAATGATCTCGATTTTTCTGATCGTATTTCAAAAGGGTTTACCGCTATTAACTCTTCGGAGTTGGCTGCGATTGAAAGAAAGTGGATTTTAAATCCTGCCGATAGAATTTATTCCTCGACCAAAAAACTCGTCCAGCTGAACTCAAAACAACGCGCCATGATAAAAAGCATGGGTGAGATTAAAGTGGGTTTTGTTAATAATTGGGCTCCGATGGAATATAAAAGCGACAATGGTGATTACGCAGGGATTAATAGCGAGGTATTTAAGATCATTTCGCAGGAGCTTGGTTTGAAGCTCAACTATGTCGAATTCAGTAATTGGCAGACATTGCTAGATGCGCTATTACGCGGTGATATCGACATGTCGGGTAGTATTGTGCCTACGGCGCAGCGTCAAGAGAAGTTAGTATTTTCCAACTCTTACTGGCCAGCGCCATGGGGATTGGTTAGCTCGTTAGATAGCGTTAGTATATTTAGTTTAACGGAGCTCAAAGGCTTGCGACTTGCGGTTGTTGAGGGCTACCATATTGTTACTGATTTAATGCAAGAGTACCCCACATTAGAGTTAGTATTGGTGCCCAATAGTCACGCTGGTCTAAATGCTGTAGATGAAGGCTTAGCGGATGTCTTTATCGATAAAGTGATGAATTTAAGTGCGGGGCTGAAAGAAGGCCAATTTTCTGAACTCAAAATGTCGATGTTGGTTGATTTTTCTGAGCAGCGTAGCCACATTGGTATCAATAAGCGACAACAGCTTTTGTTACCTTTCATTAATACCGTCATTGACAACATTGATCGTGCTCAGCAGCAAAAGATTCATCAAAAATGGGTATCGCAAACAATAGAGTTTGGTCGTGAGGATTTTGAAAATAGATTGCGGTTAAGTATTATTGTTTTTAGCGCGCTTGCGGTATTGGTTATTGTGGCCTTGTTGGCAAATAGGCGTTTGCGCAGAGAAGTGGCGCTAAGAATTGCGGCCGAGAATAAGATGGCGCTGTTTGCTAAACATGACAGTTTAACCAAACTCCCTAATCGCTCAATGATAGAGGAACGATTGGAGCAGGCAATATTGACCCATAGTCGAGAAATGTCACAGTTTGCCGTTATTTTTGTTGATCTTGATGGTTTTAAAGCCATTAATGATGAATACGGTCATCATGTTGGTGACGACTATCTTATTGCGATTAGCCAAGCATTGAACAACGCTGTTAGACGTGCCGATACGGTCGGTAGATTAGGTGGCGATGAATTTATTGTCATACTTCATAAAGTGGATTCGATATCCGCGGCAAATGATGTAGCAGAACTGTTGCTACAGCGCTTGTCGAGCCCCTTTGTGATTGATCAACTTTCACTATCGGTATCTGCCAGTATGGGGATTGCGTTATACCCTGCGGATGGTGACAGTGTTGATACATTATTAAAGACGGCGGATAGACATATGTATCGTGCTAAGAATGCCGGCGGAAAATCATCCAGAAATTCGCAACAGCAGTAACATTCGGTTAAATCTATTCATTTTTTTTGAAAATTGGCTGATACTTAACCGACTAGTCGATAAGTTATTTGGAAAACGGCAATATGTCTCTATAATGCCGCTTTTGTCTTGTTTTGAACCAGATCTTCAAACATCGTTTTGTGGAATAAAGGAAAGAGTTAAATGCGCAGTCATTATTGTGGGGACGTTAATCAGTCTCACGTTGGTCAAGAAGTAACCCTAGTGGGTTGGGTTAATCGTAGCCGAGATTTAGGCGGCGTTGTTTTTCTCGACCTGCGTGATAGAGAAGGCATTGTTCAAGTTGTTTATGATCCAGATCTTCCTGAGGTGTTTGAGATAGCAAGCACCTTACGCAGTGAGTTTTGTGTTCAAATTAAAGGTCGAGTTAGCGCTAGACCCGATAGCCAGATTAATGCAGATATGCGCACCGGTGAAATCGAGATATTTGGATCTGAACTGACCATATTAAACAGCTCTGCTCCATTGCCAATTAATATGGACAAAAACCAGCACAATACTGAAGAGCAACGCTTAAAGTATCGCTACTTAGACTTACGTCGTCCTGAAATGGCTGACCGTATCGTATTCCGTTCTAAAGTGACCAGTGCTGTTAGACGTTTTCTTGATGGGAACGGTTTCTTAGATATTGAAACGCCAATCCTGACCAAAGCGACACCAGAAGGTGCACGTGATTACTTAGTGCCGAGTCGTACTTACAAAGGTCAGTTTTTCGCTTTGCCACAATCTCCACAGCTATTTAAGCAGTTGTTGATGATGTCTGGATTTGACCGCTATTACCAAATCGTGAAGTGCTTCCGTGATGAAGACTTACGTGCTGACCGTCAGCCAGAATTTACTCAGATAGATATTGAAACCTCGTTTATGTCTTCAGCGCAAGTGATGGCTAAAACAGAAGAGATGACTCGCGGTCTATTTAAAGAATTGTTGAATGTTGATTTGGGTGAATTCCCAAAAATGACCTTCGCTGAAGCGATGCGTCGTTACGGCTCAGATAAGCCAGATTTACGTAACCCACTTGAGCTAATTGATGTTGCTGATCTTGTAAAAGATGTTGAGTTTGCTGTGTTCAATGGCCCTGCAAACGATCCAGAAGGGCGAGTTGCCGTTCTTAGCATTCCTGGCGGCGCTAAACTTTCACGCAAGAATCTCGATGACTATGCAAAATATGCCACTATTTATGGCGCAAAAGGCTTAGCGTGGATGAAGGTTAATGACCTTGATAAAGGCATGGAAGGTATTCAATCTCCAGTGCTTAAGTTTTTAACTGAAGATGTTGTTACCGCACTGCTTGAGCGCACCGGTGCACAAACAGGTGATCTAATTCTGTTTGGCGCAGATAAAGCGAACATCGTTGCCGAAGCTATGGGCGCACTTCGTTTGAAAGCGGGTGAAGATTTTGAATTACTACAAGGCGATTGGAAACCGCTTTGGGTCGTTGACTTCCCGATGTTTGAGCCGACTTCAGATGGTGGATTGCATGCGATGCATCACCCATTCACCGCGCCGAGCAATATGACACCAGCAGAACTGGAAGCGAATCCTATTGGCGCTATTTCAGATGCCTACGATATGGTATTGAACGGTTGTGAGTTAGGTGGCGGTTCGGTACGTATCCATAATAGTGAGATGCAGTCAGCAGTATTTAGAATTCTAGGTATTAATGACGAAGAAGCGAACGAAAAGTTTGGCTTCCTACTTGAAGCGTTACGTTATGGTACGCCGCCACATGCAGGTTTAGCATTTGGTTTAGATCGCATCATCATGTTGATGACGGGCGCAAGCTCAATTCGTGATGTAATGGCATTTCCTAAAACAACAACGGCGGCATGTCCGTTGACGAATGCGCCTGGCTTTGCAAATCCAGTGCAGTTAGTTGAACTGGGTATCTGTGTCATTGCGGAAGAGAACAAAGACGAGCAGTAAATACTGTTAAAAAGAGCCGAGTTTAGACTCGGCTTTTTTTTCGAATAATTTTGGTGATGGGCATGATGAAATGCTTATTTTCTAGAGAATCGAATGTAGGAGAAAGAGATGGCAGGTCATAGTAAATGGGACAATATTAAGCACCGTAAAGCAGCGCAAGATGCTAAGCGTGGTAAGCTTTTTACTAAATTTATCCGTGAGCTCACTGTCGCTGCAAGAGAAGGTGGCTCTGATCCCGATTCAAATCCAAGATTGCGGGCAGCCATCGATAAATCATTATCAAATAACATGACGCGTGACACGGTTGAGCGAGCGGTAAAACGCGGTGCTGGCGAGTTAGATGGTCAAATATTAGAGACCATTATCTATGAAGGTTATGGTCCTGGCGGTACAGCGGTATTAGTTGAAACCATGACGGATAACAAAAACCGTACGGTTTCCGGCGTCAGAAATGCGTTTAGTAAATCAGGCGGCAACTTAGGCACCGATGGCTCTGTGGCTTATTTGTTTGATAAAAAAGGTATTATTTCTTATCAAGATGTAGATGAAGATACTGTTATGGACGCCGCACTTGAAGCTGGTGCTGATGATGTTATTGCGCATGAAGACGGTTCTATTGATGTATTTACCACACCAGAGGATTTTGGTGCAGTAAAAGATGCATTGGATGCTGCAGGGCTTGAAGCGGTGAATGCTGAAGTGACCATGTTGCCATCCACAACAGCGGAACTTGATGCGAGCACGGCACCAAAGTTTTTACGCTTAATCGATAATCTTGAAGATCATGATGATGTGCAAGAGGTTTACCACAATGGTGGGATTTCTGACGATGTCATGGCGGGGCTGGAATAAGCGATATGGCTATTATTTTAGGCGTTGATCCAGGCTCTAGGATCACCGGTTATGGTGTTATTCAATGTATTGGTCGCCAACATGTTTATGTTGGTAGCGGTTGTATAAGAACCAGTTCAGACGAATTACCACTGCGTCTTAAGCAAATTTTTGATGGTCTTTCCGAAATTATCAGACAATACCAACCTGATGAATTTGCTATTGAACGGGTGTTTATGGCTAAGAATGCGGATTCAGCACTTAAGCTTGGTCAAGCGCGTGGTGCTGCCATTGTGGCGGCCACCGCAGCAAATTTACCCGTTGCTGAATACAGTGCGACTCAAATAAAAAAATCAGTTGTCGGCACAGGTAGGGCACAAAAAGAGCAAGTACAGCACATGATCCAGCAAATTTTAAAGTTGCCGAGTGCACCTCAAGCCGATGCGGCTGACGCATTAGGGGTTGCGGTATGTCATTTTCATACAAGTCAAAGCTTGGTTGCTATGGGCGGCAAAGCGAATTCAAGTACATACGGAAGATATAAATGATTGGTCGTATACGTGGTCTACTTGTAGAAAAACAAGCACCTGAAGTGCTTATCGATGTTGGCGGTGTGGGGTATGAGATCCAAATGCCACTGACAAGCTTTTATGAGTTACCCGAAATAGGATTAGAGGCCGTTGTTTTTACCCACTTCGTGGTCAGAGAAGATGCGCAATTATTGTATGGTTTTATCTCTAAGCAGGAACGTGCACTCTTTAGGTTGTTAATTAAGACTAATGGCGTCGGGCCAAAACTGGCGTTGACCATTTTATCGGGCATGACAGCGGGTGAGTTTGTCGCTTGCGTAGGCAGAGATGATATTGCTACGTTGGTAAAGTTGCCTGGCGTCGGTAAGAAAACGGCGGAACGTTTGCTCATTGAAATGCGTGATAAGCTCAAGAGCCTGATGGAAGCATCGGTAGGATCTGAAAGAGAGTTTATGCTGCAATCAAACTATACCGTTCCCGTAGTCGCCAATACTGCCGAAGAAGATGCTATTGGCGCACTGTTGTCGCTCGGATATAAACCAGCGCAAGCGAGTAAAGCTGTTTCTGCAGTGTATGTTGACGGTATAGACTCTGAATCGCTGATTAAATCAGCACTTAAATCGATGCTTTAAGGATAACCGATGATTGAAGCTGATCGCCTAATACAACCACACGTTATCGAACCTATAGAAGTCATTGATAGGGCGATGCGTCCTAAACTTTTGGACGAGTATACGGGGCAAGATGATACTCGCGCACAGTTGAAAATCTTTATTGAAGCCGCGCAAAAGCGTGGCGAAGCGTTAGATCATATGCTGATTTATGGTCCTCCGGGTCTTGGAAAGACAACATTGGCGATGATTGTTGCCAATGAGATGGGCGTGAATATAAAGTCTACATCAGGGCCTGTGCTAGAAAAGGCGGGTGATTTAGCGGCTTTGTTGACTAACCTTGAAGAGAACGACGTTTTATTTATTGATGAAATTCATCGATTAAGTTCGGTAGTAGAAGAGATTTTGTATCCCGCGATGGAAGACTACCAATTAGATATTATGATTGGTGAAGGACCAGCGGCGCGTTCTATTAAGCTGGATCTACCGGCATTTACATTAGTGGGAGCCACCACAAGAGCCGGTTCATTGACCTCTCCGTTACGGGCGAGATTTGGTATTCCGCTGCGCTTAGAGTTTTACAACGTTAAAGATTTATCCACCATTGTGCTCCGCTCTGCAAAAGTGATGGACTTAGAAATTGACGAAGAAGGCGCGGTTGAAATAGCCAAACGTTCTCGTGGTACACCTCGTATTGCCAATCGTTTACTGCGGCGAGTACGTGACTTTGCAGAGGTTAAACATAGTGGAGATGTGACCAAGGTGATTGCAGAGTTAGCCTTAGACATGCTCGATGTCGATGCGGAAGGTTTTGATTATATGGATCGAAAACTACTGCTTGCCATTATCGACAAATTTATGGGTGGCCCTGTAGGGCTTGATAACTTAGCGGCAGCGATTGGTGAAGAGCGCGAAACGATTGAAGACGTACTGGAACCGTTTTTGATCCAACAAGGATTTATACAAAGAACGCCACGTGGACGTATTGCAACGCAACGGGCCTATAACCATTTTAATATGATCCAACCAGAATCTAAGTAAGCATTCCGTTTACTTCATTGTTTGAGCAATCGCGTTATGATTGCTCTTCAATCCACAATATATACTGCGGGCGCTTATCACCTGCAGTCGCATTTTTTACCCATAACCACCTTTGCAGCCATCACCATCATTTCCCCGCCGATGCCTGAATTCTCTAAACTCATGGCCTGAAAGGGCTTGTAAGTGTTGTTTTTATCTAAGCCGCAGCGTTTTTAGATTTAGTTTATGCTTATTGGCTAATTGAATGGGGGCTCCGTATCCGATGTGACTCATTACTTTCCTTGATAGTCATTATTATCGAGCAGTGTTGCATCGAACGAACGGCTAATTCCCTTTCCCATTAATGACAACAGTGGACAGTCCCTCATTCTTAATGGGTGTTGAATATTTTAGTGGCGGGGTTTAGACATGTTGATCAACGTTTAAGTGATACTTGTGCGCGTTCGAATACAACTTTAGGTAAAATCAAACTGCAAAATCGTGAGGTCGAACTGTCAAAACCA
>NZ_PJBM01000109.1:0-22054 GCF_002836075.1 Shewanella sp. GutDb-MelDb
GCTGGCGGCGCATCCGAACGTACAATAGTGACTTCTATCTCTGGGCATTGGCTAATGCGCAGCAATGGATAATCATGAAAGTTCGATTGCTGAACTTTACCCTCTTTAAAGCTAATCTCGCCCATCATCGCTAAGCTAAGGCCAAACATCACCGCGCCTTCTGTTTGCGACGTCACGCGGTCGGGGTTAACAATTAATCCAGCATCAATAGCAGCGATAGACTTAAGCACCGTTAAGTTTTGCTTATCGTCTACTTCAACCAATATCGCCACGGCAACATAACTGGTAAAACTTCGATGAACCGCAAAGCCCCAGCCCTGACCCGCTTTAACGGCTGGCTGCTTATTGATTGCCTGTTCAACAATATCAATCACATTGAGGTAGCGGCCAACATCAATAGGGTGGCGCGATAGCTCTTCACCATAATTACCATATTTAAAACCTTGATCAGCAAAATCAACTTTTCTAGCCTTGCCTAACAGCGTCTTCCACATGGTTGTGCAAGGAACTTCGGCATTACTGGCAAGCTCATCAACAAAACTGCCAATACCAAAAGCATGCTGGATATTACACACCGAACGCATCCAACCTATTCGTGTATGAGCCTCCGCTTTAACCGCTTCACAACGGTAACTCTCAACCGCTAAGGGCACATCAACAAAGCCGAGATCCAACTCGCCCGCCGAAGGATAATCGACACCTTCAGCAAAGGTTGAACTAATCGATGGGAAAGCCGAGCGCTGTAACATCGCCTCGGGCATCTTATTGTCATTGAGTTTGGCTTGATAAAACTGGGCACTGATTGCATGAAGATAGCCATTTTGGATCTCATCTTCTCGGCTCCAGCTGACTTTAACGGGTCGTTGCAGTTTTTGTGACAGTAGCGCCGCTTCAACACTAAAATCAGGTTTAGATTTACGACCGAATCCACCGCCAAGCAGAGTCACATTAACTTTAACCTGTTCCTCTTTGAGGCCAAGATTAGCCGCCACATTCTGCGCCGTGCTTTGTGGTGTCTGGGTCGATGCCCATACTTCACAGCCCGTTTCGGTGACTGAAGCAGTTGCCACTGGCGGCTCCATAGGGGCATGCGCTAAATAAGGCACCGTGTATAGTGCGTTGATCGTCGACTTTTCCGGCCAATCTTTGGTTTCTTTGCCTTGCTGCCGCGCGAGTTTGCCCGGCAGTTTGACACGCTCTGACAAGGTCTTTAGGTACTCGGTTGTATCGTGGCTGTCATTTGCAGATTCAGTCCAAGTGATTAAAAGTGCCTTTCTACCTTGCTGTGCACTCCAACTGTTGGTGGCTATTACTGCAACGCCCCCTAACGCCTGAAAAGCAGGAGCACCTGTAGGCACTTTCATGCGAATAACATCAACCACTCCAGCGACTTCACGCGCCGCACTATCATCAAGCGTAGCAACATTACTGCCCAATACAGGTGGTCGGGTGATGCTGGCATAGAGCATCCCCTCCATCTGCACGTCGTAACCATATTTGGCTTTACCGACTAGCATGTCTTGCATATCAACAATGGTATGTGATTTACCAATGTGCTTAAAATCTTTGCTGTCTTTTAGCTTTACCGCATCCTCGGCAGGCATTGACAGTTTTGATGCTGCGATGGCCAACTCGCCATAACTCAGTTTACGGCCAGAATTTATGTGATGAACTTGATGATCTTTAGCACTAACCTCAGCTACTGGCACTTGCCAGATGTCGGCCGCGGCTTGCTCAAGCATGGTACGCGCCATCGCACCCATCTGCCGCATTGCTTCATAGTGTTTACGAATACTGCGTGATCCATCGGTATTTTGGCTGCCATAACGTTTGTCTGCTAAGCCCTGTACCACAACAACATGTTGCCAATCAGCTTCCAACTCATCTGCCAATATCTGTGGGATCCCGGTGCGGATCCCCTGCCCCATCTCTGAGCGATGACAAGTTAAATAGACTTTGTTGTCTTCGCCTATCGCGATAAACAGGTTTAATCGTGCTTCTTTATCTTGTGCCAGGGCCATCGGGCTCCAGCTCAGTCCGCTCGCGCCTAACGCTAAACCACCTCCTGTAGCACCAAAGAGCTTAAGCACGTCGCGACGACTGAAATTTTGTACTGCAGTAAAGGTTCTCATGATGATGCTCCTTTTTTAGCAACACCTTTTTTTGACACACTATGAATAGCAGATTTGATCCGGGTGTATGTGCCGCAACGGCAGATATTGCCTGACATAGCAGATTCGATTTCAGCATCGGTAGGAGCGGTGTTTTCAGCGAGCAACGCAGCGGCAGACATTAACTGTCCAGACTGGCAATAGCCGCATTGTGGCACATTATGATCACTCCAGGCTTGCTTAAGCTCTTCCGCGGCTAAACCTTCAATCGTTGTCACCTGTTTCCCTTGCGCTTGGGCGACACTGGTTAAACAAGCGCGAGCCGGTTTGCCATCAATATGAACAGTACAGGCGCCGCATAAGCCTGCGCCACAACCGTATTTGGTTCCCGTCATACCGAGCATATCTCTAATGGCCCATAGTATGGGCATTTTAGGATCGGTATCGAGGGCAAAACTCTTGCCATTTATACTGAGTGTCAGTTTCTCATCATTCATTACTCGCTCCTCATCTGTCGCTCTAATAGCCTCAATCACCGCGAAAGATTGATGACGTTATAATTTAATTATTTGATGTTTATGACGGTGTATTTATTAGTGTTAGCTCAGTTGTTGTTTTATCGCTTGCTGCCAAACTACAACATCTTCTCTTTGGTCGATATCGACGGCGATCCCTGGCACTTCAACAACGGTCAATTCATCTTGGGATGCGAGCTGCTTCAGTAAAGGTTTAGCGCCTTTATCGCCCGTAAGTTGCTGCAGTTGATTGAATAGATCCGCATTGAAAATAGCAGGCACGCCAATACTGTGTTGATAGCAAGCGCAACAGGTTTTTCTCTCTAATAACCAACGCTTAACTATAAGTGTGTAGGCGTCCTTATCTACGCCAATATGATCGGCGAGCGTCACCATCAACGCATCAGCGTTTAGCTGTTTTGCCGTTGTGACTGCGGTTTTTATTGAACTGGATAATCCTCGCTGCCATTGAGGATTGGTAATGACACGCACACCAGCGGGTATCAGGGCCATTAACGCTTGATGATGCGCGCCAAGCACCACAACAACGTCACAATGCAGAGAGGTTGATTCGAGCTGCTTAGCAACAGATTGAAGTTTATCAAGGCTATGAAGTAATAGCGGCTGACGCTTCACTTGGCCTATTGTATTAATAACATCAATAGGTTCTGCGAGCTTGATCCCTTCAAAACGGCTACTAGCGCCAGCGGCAAGTAACGCTATAACCAATTTATGAGTGCTATTTATCTCGTTAATTAAGGCGTTGTTGTCCGCAGCACCTTTGCTTACCTTGTTCAAAAGTTCTGTCACGTCATCACCTTATCTAGCGAGACTTGATGAGCCTTATGCAATACCCCGTGGCATTGGGCTAAAATACTTAGCGCAATGGACTCAGGTAATTCGCCTCCCAATGCAAGGCCCGCAGGGGCTGAAAATACCCCACTGAAATCATTTGCCGACACCCCCGCAATCGCCAGCACCTTTTCTCTACGATGTGGCGGCCCTAATAAAGCGACATAGCAGATTTGAGTCTGACTCAAACGCAATATCGCGTTAGCGTCTAATGTGAGGTTGTGCTGCATGACAACCGCCGCATCGAATCGATTCATTATGTCATTGGTTAATTTAGCTGGCGTTTGTTTGATGATTGTTGATGACGGAAAGTCATGATGACGGGCATAACTGGTGCGTTCGTCTATCACAGTGACTTGCCAACCTAGCTGATTTGCAATATTAGCCAAAGGCTGAGCGTCTAAGCCGCCACCGAATATAGCAATATGAAAACGTGGACGACAAGGGATCACTAATCGATGCTCTTGCTGCATAGGGTGATGACCCGTTTGATCCAGCGTAAAAATAACAGGTTTTTGCACATCACTTGGGGGGTAGTGACTCTCAGATGGGTTGACGACCGTCGCTACAAATAGGTCTGAGGTCGTCCCCTCATCAGGGAGTACCAACTCGTATAAACAGGGGATCCCCGCTTGCAGATTTTCAGCAAGGCGATGCAGTTGTAAGTAGTGATTTTTAGATGTTAACGGAAAAAGCATAAGCTCAATGATGCCGCCGCACCCCAACTGATAGGTGGTGTCTGACTCGTCGGTCGCATCGTATACCAGCTTTACTGCGGTATCATATTGAATAGCCCGCTGGGCATGCCTTTTAAGATCCCCTTCTAAACAACCCCCGCTAACTAAGCCAATACTTTTCCCTAATGGGTGAAATAGCATCATCGCGCCCGCTTTACGATAGGCAGAACCTTGAACCTTAGTCACCACTGCTAACACCCATCCATCGTGGGGTGTTAACTGCCATTCGCTCAGTAGATCTTCAATATGATTCGACATAATTCCGTGTCCCCCATTGAGTGTGATACTCAATCTAGTGATTAAAACTAATCAACTTATTTGGCAATTGAAAGCCGCAAACCGTTACAAAAGGTGTTTTATCGTAAGGTAAATATAAGCGGGTCTTGTACATAGTTCAAATAACCGAGATTCAACGCCTTCGTTGACGGTTTTTTTATTTCCGTTTTTTAACAAATCGATTACTATTAGTGGAATAGCAACACCTTATTGGAAGTCAAAATTGCATGGCCGCAAATAGTCAGAACAAAGGATTTACGTTAATTGAACTGGTGGTCGTCATCATCGTTCTCGGTATTCTAGCCGTTATTGCGGCGTCACAGTTTATCGATTTTAGACGAGATGCCGAAGTTAGCCGAGTTCAGGCTATCGCTGGAGCCTACCAACAGGCAATAACCTTTAGCCACACCCGTTGGCAAATATTGGGAAACAATAGCTCACTTAATGATTTGCCGAACTACGCGGGTGGCAAGCTAGATATGAATACGTTGGGTTTTCCACTGGGGATTGATAAAGGCAACCCTATGGGGCAACCAACCAACATTGGTCAGGGCGAACAGGGCTGTGTTGATCTGTGGGAAACATTACTTGAAGAACCCGGCAGCGTATCTTTATCAAGCGTCGATAATGGCAGTGATTTTCAAGCTTATCGCCACCAAGCTGATACCAACTCAACCGGACAGACCCAATGCAGCTATGTATTACGCACGCTTAATGATGTTGCGGGACGTAAAACAGCAGACATTAAGATTGTGTACGACTCTGTTGCGGGCACCGTCGTCAGTATTATAAGTGACAATTAATCGGCATTTAACCTCATAAATTAAAGCCGCCCAGTACAATTGCTTGATGGCGGCTTTAATTATCATCTACAGCACTTGCCAATATCCCAACATTTATCCATTACAAGATTAAAGTGCAATATTAGTGCGTCGATATTGTTGAAGGCTCAACCCACGCTTGAGTGCCATATAACGGCACCGTAGACAATGCATGTTTATGGCTGCCATTGGTCTCTTTTGTCGAGTAAGACAGATAAAGTAACGTCTGATTCTCAGCATCATAAATACGGCGTACTTTTAGCGTCTTAAACAGAATACTTAACGACGCTTTAAACACCACTTCACCATTTTTACTCTTATCGATACTCGCTATATCTGCGGCCGAAATAACACCCGTCTGACGACATGAGATACTCATGTCTGAGGGGTCGGCCAAGCTGAGGTTCGCTTCAATACGGCTAATATGACAGGTAACACCCGCGATTTTAGGATCGGGGCGTGCATCTATGATGATATCTTTAGTGGTAAATAAGCCAAGACTGACTTTACCAACGTCATCGCCACAGCCTGCTAACGTCAACGTGGCAACAGCGCCAAGCATACTGGCTTTTATTAGTGCTAACTTACTCATTTTATATCCTTTAACATTGTGTAGAGCCAGAGAGATACGAACAAAACGTTATGCAAAAACTCTTTGCGCCCAACGTGTTAATCCTGCAGTAACACTACCAAAGTGATCACCAACAACAATTGGAATGTCCGGGAATAAGCCTGAAATACGTCGGTAAATGGCTGGGCTTCGGGCGGTACCACCGGTGACATAAATTCTATCGGGCTTAACCCCTGATGTGCTCAATGCCTCACGCATTAATGATTCAACTTTGTTTAATGGTATGGTTATCGCTTTTTCAAAATCAGCTTCAGTCACTTTGGCATGTAAGCCTGCATCTATATATTCGAGTTGAGTATCGATACTGTTCTCGCTAGATAAGGCTATCTTACTTTGCTCTGCACTGCGTACTAATTTATAGCCTAACTGCTCTTTCTGCACTTTGAGTAAACGGTTTATCAACTCAGGTTGCCGTGCTTCGCTCACCAGATCTTCGATGAGTTTTTTTGATTTTATTGTAGCAAAATCACGCTGCGCACTAATATCGTTAACAGCGACCGCATTCCAGAAAGGTTTACTTGGCACAGGTAGCTTATTGACCATCAAACTTCCCAACCCAAGATGTGGCATAAATGCAGCCATAGACAAGGCGATATCAAGATCGTTACCGCCGATTCGTTGGCCGCTATGGCCTAAGAAATCAACGCTACGGTCACGCTTATCGATATGACTCGGCCCCATCTTCACCATCGAGCAATCAGTCGTACCACCACCAACATCCACTACTAGCACAGTCAAATCTTCATCTAAAGAAGCTTCATAGTCCATACCCGCTGCCAGGGGTTCAAACAGAAAATCGACATCAATAAATCCGGCACGTTTTGCTGCAAGCGATAAAATAGCCTCAGCTTGCTGGTTGCTTTGCTCGCCGCCAACGCCTTGAAAATTCACTGGGCGGCCAATAACCGCATGGGTGATCTTGTTGCCAGTGGCGACCATGCTTTTTTCTGCTGCGCCTTTAATGTGCATCATCATTAATGTGACAATATCTTCAAAAAGCGCAATTTGATTATCTCTCAAGCCTGTTGCACCCAAAAATGACTTTGGAGAGCGAACATAAAACCCTTCATCAGGCATCTCAAAATAGGCTTCTACTGCTGCATCGCCGACAAACACCGCTTGCTCGTTAGGTAACAGATCCAGTTCACGGCGGGCATGCGCAGCTCGGCTTAGCTGTGCAGATCTAAGTCGGGTGTATTCGGCCTTCTGAGGCTCTGGTAATTGTCTTAACACGGCATCCGCAATCAACTCTCTGTCCATTGCGTATAGAGTAGACGTGAGATATTTCGATTCACCAGACAAAGGCACCAAGTCCACCTGCCCGTTATCCATAATACCAATCGCACAATTGGCACTACCGTAATCAAATCCTACAAACATTCGTCTATACCTACCTATTACCCATAAAAAAGCCGTGAAAAATAGCACAGTTAATAAGATGCAAAAAGCGTTATTTTGAAAAAATATCAGTAACGACGATTTCTATTCACTTGTGACAATAACTTGAGAAATGTAAAGAAAAACTGCGCAGCGAGTTCACTCCATTTCGTTTGCAGATATCCATCAGCATTTTTAAATTCGAATGGGAGCCTATTTCAGTCAATTGAGTAAAAATCGACTAAACTTAAATCATATACCGACACTGGGACTCGACTAGATAAACAACTAAGGTCTTATTATGTATGGCTGGAAGCTAGCCTTATTCGTAACCTTTATCTCATTGCTTTGCATGGGCGTGCAAAGTGCGGAAAAAAATAGTCTTACCTCAGAAATCCCCGTAATTAGCATCAAAGGTCCAATAGGGCCAGCAGTAAGCGAACATCTTACCGCTGAAATTAACGTCGCAAACAGTCAAAACACCTCACCACTCATTATTATAACTTTGGATACCCCTGGCGGATTGGTCTCTAGCCTTCGCGATATCAATCAAACTATTTTGGCCTCCAATATTCCTGTGGCATGTTTGGTTTACCCTAAAGGTGCCAGAGCCGCTAGCGCCGGCACTTACATTCTATATGCATGCCATGTCGCAGCGATGGCAAAGGCAACAACGATAGGCGCGGCTACGCCAGTTCAAATAGGCCCAAGTGCTCCTAGTCCCGAAAAAAGCGTTCCAGCGGATAAAAGTGAAGCAGATAAACCGAGTAATATCACTGCATCAGCAATGGAGAAAAAAGTGCTTAATGATGCTATTGCCTACATACGTTCGTTAGCTCAACTAAGAGGACGAAACGAAAAATGGGCAGAGCTTGCGGTAAAAGAGGCTGCAACGTTAACGGCGCGTGAGGCTTTGGAACTCAATGTCATCGATTTGATTGCCGAGTCTCCGACACAACTCGTTAGCCGTCTTGATGGAACCATTATTACTTTTGGCGAAACAAAAATCCCCCTAAAGCTAAAAGGTGCAGTATTAGTGGATAAACGGCCAAGTTGGCAAAATCAGTTTATAGCCACAATCACTAATCCCAATATTGCCTATATTTTAATGATCATCGGCGTCTACGGCTTGCTGTTAGAGTTTTATAGCCCTGGCGTTGGGCTAGCGGGCGTGACCGGTGCCATTTCACTCATTATTGCTCTTTATGCATTCCAAATGTTGCCCTTGAGTTATGCGGGATTAGCACTGTTGCTTCTTGGTATTGTGTTACTGATAACAGAATCAATGCTGCCCAGCTTTGGGATATTTGGCCTAGGTGGTATTACCGCATTTGTGGTTGGATCGATATTTCTCTTTGATACCGCACAACCCCAATTTCAAGTATCACGTGTTCTTATCGCCAGTGTGGCGGTATTGAGTACATTGTTTTTTTTATTCGCCCTAGGCTTTATTTGGCGGGCTAAAAAGAACCCAGTGGTGACGGGTCCTGAAGCGATTATCGGCGCAAACGCAACGGTAATTTATGATTTTGAAGGCCAAGGTTTTGTCAATTTGAATGGCGAACGTTGGAATGCAATCAGTCCCATAAAACTCAGTAAAGGTCAGGCCGTAACGGTCATAGAAATTAACGGCCTGTCGCTACTCGTATCGCTCGTTGAAGCTAAGGAGGCCTCTAATGGAGTACGCAATCAATAACGGCGCAGTATTCGGTGCGGTAATGATCTTTGTCATTATCTCGCTGCTTATTAGTACATTCAGGATTTTGAGAGAATATGAACGAGGTGTCATTTTTCTATTAGGGCGCTTCCAACTCGTAAAGGGACCAGGACTTATCATCGTCATTCCATTTATTCAACAGATGGTAAGAGTCGATCTAAGAACCGTTGTTATGGATGTGCCTAGCCAAGATGTTATCAGCAGAGATAATGTATCAGTAAGGGTCAATGCAGTGCTGTACTTTCGGGTGATTGATTCTCAAAAAGCCATTATCAATGTCGAAGACTTCTTACAAGCAACATCTCAACTGGCACAGACCACTTTACGCTCGGTATTAGGGCAGCATGAACTGGATGAAATGTTAGCCAATCGCGAGATGCTCAATGCCGATATACAAGTGATCCTTGACGGTCGTACTGATGATTGGGGGATAAAAGTATCCAACGTCGAGATAAAACATGTTGATCTTAATGAGACCATGGTGAGAGCCATCGCTCGCCAAGCGGAAGCGGAAAGAACGCGTCGTGCTAAGGTCATCCATGCTTCGGGTGAGATGGAAGCATCGAGCAAACTCGTCGAAGCCGCGACCACACTTGCCACTGAACCGAATGCCATTTTATTGAGATATTTACAAACCTTAACTGAAATAGCCAGTGAGAAAAATTCGACGATTTTATTCCCATTGCCGATGGACCTGCTCAATGGTGTAATGAATACTGATGAGAAGTCAGCTGGTCTAGCAAAAAGAAAAACCGAACCCTCGAATAACAATGGCGAGTAAAAACTAAAAAAGGCAGCCTAGGCTGCCTTTCGTTTAACTGGAGTGCTCGTTATAGATTTTTTTCATTTTGAGCTTTTTTAAGCTGCTCTTTCTTAGCTCTACGAGACTCTATTACCTGGCTCACATCGCTACCGATATGTGCTTCACCACGCTGTTTTGATAATTGCACCTGACGCTCGCGCTCTAAAAAACGTTCACGTTGCTTATCGGTCACAGTGTCGATGCAATGAGGGCAGCTAACACCTTGCTCAAACTGAGCTGACGCTTTCTCTTCTACGGTGATAGGCATACGGCAAGCATTACATTGGTCATACTGACCTTTTTCAAGATCATGATTAACGGCGACGCGATTATCAAACACAAAGCACTCACCTTCCCACAAGCTTTCTTCCTGCTTAACTTCTTCAAGGTATTTCAAAATACCACCTTCTAGATGGTAAACATCATCAAAGCCCTGCTCTTTTAAATATGCTGTCGATTTTTCACAGCGAATTCCGCCAGTGCAAAACATGGCCACTTTCTTATGCTTAGCCGGATCAAGGTTTTGCTTAACGTATTCAGGGAACTCTCTAAACGTGGTTGTTTGTGGATCGAGTGCATTTTTAAAGGTACCAATTTGGACTTCGTAGTCATTACGAGTGTCGACCAAAAGCACTTCAGGATCTGAAATCAGGGCGTTCCAATCTTTTGGCTTAACATAAGTGCCCACCACTTTGTTAGGGTCAATACCTTCGACGCCCATGGTCACGATCTCTTTTTTAAGCTTAACTTTAGTGCGATAGAAAGGCATATCGTCATCAAAAGACAGTTTGTGCACGATGTTGTCTAGCCCGGGTTGTGACGATAACCATGCGAGCAGTGCATCAATTGCAGCTTGAGAGCCAGCAACCGTGCCATTGATACCTTCGTTTGCCAGTAACAATGTGCCTTTAACACCCGACGCTTCCATCACACTGAGTAATGGTTTTTGGATGTTTTCAAACTCAGGAAGTGACACAAACTTATACATAGCACAGACAACAACTTTTGACATACAAACCTCTTATTACTGCTCGCTGAAGCTTAATCTTCAGTGCATTTAGTACTGCAGCGACAAAATGTGAGCCACTACGCAAAATTAAGCGCGGAGTCTACCTGAATCACATCAGAACAAACAGGTACAAAAAGTAAGGTTAATCGAATTTTTCTTAATAAGTTGTCTTATTTTTTACGCTAACCATTCGCGTAAAATCGAATATTGATTGTTATTTCACTTAAGTCAGTTAAAAATAGCCCCCTAGTTTTTATTCAAATAATATTATTATGACCTTACCCACATTATATTCATTTCGACGCTGCCCTTACGCTATGCGCGCTAGGCTCGGTCTAGTTCTCGCAAAATTCCCTGTTAGCTTGCGTGAAATTGTATTAAAACATAAACCAGAGGCGATGCTTTTAGCGTCTCCTAAAGGCACAGTTCCAGTATTAATTTTACAAAATGGCGAAGTGATTGAAGAGAGCTTTGAGATCATGTGTTGGGCACTGGCGCAAAATGATCCCCACGATCTACTTCTAACAGCGACGAGCGACAAGCAAGAAGCGGCTAAAGCACTGATTGATTATAATGATCAGGTTTTTAAATCTTGGCTAGATAAATACAAATATGCCGACCGTCACCCCGAATACAATGAGCAGTATTATCGTGAGCAAGGTGAAGTGTTTATCGCCCAGCTGGAGAATCTGTTGAGCAAACACCCTCAGCTTTTACGGGCGATCCCCTGTATTGCAGACTACGCCATCTACCCTTTTATTAGGCAATTTGCTCATGTCGACAAAGCTTGGTTCGAGCAATCCGCTTATAAAAATGTACAACTATGGCTAGCTAACCACCTTCAAAGTGATGAATTTATCACGGTTATGCAAAAATTCCCGACTTGGCTAGAGAATGAGCAATCATTTGTTTTTGGACAGTAAGTACTTGGTAAAAATAATAATGTAACTTCGTTATTAGGCATCTGTAGCAGAAAATACAGCTGGGATACTCATATCACAATCATAGGTATTATCACCATAAGTAACCCACCCATACTCCAATTAAAGCAACGGCGTCGTTTAGCTGAATTTAATTTATTTTTGGAGATAAGCTCTTCTGATACAAGGGTTTATGATGTGATAGAAAGGCGTCGTCTCAGCATCGATTAGGGTTCGTCTTGCAGAGGTCATGAGCGCCATCCTTAACTAAGCAGTACAAGCTAGTTTTTAAATTCGTGAGGAGCCATCAAGCTCTGCTCCCCTTTCTTTTATGTACGCGGCATATTTTACCCTAATAGACCTAGAGGCTTACAACACACACCATACCTTAAGCTGGCTCTACGATGGAGTTCATATACTTCACAACCTAACATAGGTTCAGTTCTATTGATAACTGCGCCAAAACGCTCCTGGTAGTCTTCATTGATTTGTTTTGCACTTATAAGCGGTACTTCAATACTGACATCTACACGACCTTTACGTATCAACGCAGGATCGAGACTTTCAAGATGGTTAGTGGTCATTATTACAAGGCAGTCTTCAAGAGGAATGACTCCGTCTAGCGCGTTAAGTACGCCACCTAAGGTTAGCGGCGGATTATCTACGTTACTTTCTGCAGCACGTGATACCGTAGCCTTTACACAGTCACAGTCTTCTATTAACAACATGGCTCCAGGCGGTATCTTTCTAATCGCCTTATGAACAGTGACATCGTTTACAGTAGAAAGATTAAGTATGTATAGATCGCGACCATACTCAACGGCTAAGGCTCTAGCTATACCCGTCTTACCGGTACCCGTTCGTCCATGTAACAGTAAGGTTAGCTTACTTACAACCGATTTATCTCTACTTGCAAAGTTACCTACTTCACGAAGTAGCTCCTGCTTAAACCCTCCATCTAGCACTAATTCTCTAAAACCTGATGACTTCAATGTGCCATAGCGACACCATTCTGTGTCCTCGAAAATATTAACCTTTGGCTCAGTAGATATGTCTCCACGAACATCTTCTAAAAAACTATATAGTTTATCTCTCGACCACCATGGTACCGCTATAGTAATAGTATCGTACGGCATAGTGCTATCGACCTTGGACCGAGTTGCCAGCATGAAGCAACCATCGTATTTAAACATGTGCATGCCGTAACCAATAGATTTAACACTGATAAGACCGTCGTAACTCGCACGATAGTCAAAGTACACAGCCTCAGAGATAGAGCGTGAAAACAGCGGAACGGTAGTGTTACTTATCAGAAAGGACAGTTTATTGAATACCTCTGTACGCGCCTGCTGGCTGTCGTCTATAGTCAGCCGTATCGACAGCAGGCTACTGACCCAGCTTAACATCTTCGAGGGGATGCCTTTTAACATATAGCCCACTAGTCCACTTAACGTTAATGTCAATACTCCGACAATGACAGCTGTCAACAAAGGATCACCGTTGGTGAGTGTCTTTACTTGTAGTAATAACGCGTTCATTTACTTATCTCTCTTATAAATGCCTAATGGACGTCGTAGAGAATACTACCAACATAGTCGAGGGTACTACCAAGGTATCCTCAGTATGTGCGCTATAGCACGTGGTTAAAACGTATACTTCCGAGAACGGCACCTAGCCTAGTTTTGCATTGCAGGGGAACCGATGTTCTAGGCTCTCAGGTTCGAGTGACCGCTGCTAGAGGCTGTGCATCAAATAATAGGACGTTATAGAAGCCACCATAAAATACTGATTTAAAGCGCTTTGATAAAGCAGAAACATGAGGGCTCGGCCATAGTCTTTATCGTGCATCCATATATGGACTTCAAGGAATTTAGGTATCTTGCCTAAGCAGATGGCAAATAGAGGCGATAACGATTTTAAAAAAATAGTCAGAAGATCAACAACTTCATCTGGAGCCCTGAGGGATTAACTCTTATGAAATCAAGAGCGGACGCAAGCACTTTGCCCTTTACAAAAGAATGGGCGAAGCGCCACTAATTTTGTTCCGACTAAAAATAAAGGCGCCGCTTTATCAAGCTGCGCCTATGGGTAAAATCCGATGCCACAATGCCAATCACATCTGCTGGTCGACTCTGACGTAGCCTTTAAGATAAACCACTCTAACGTCATCATTGACGTTAAAAATCATCCCTTGATCTAAGTCTTGGATCACCATCACTTGTTCACCCGTGTCTAAGGTGATCATCATTTCAACTAACTTAAGCTCTTGATAATATGAGCTATCACCGTAGCGATTACCTATACCAGCACCTAGAAGCGCGCCCAAGACTGTCGCGACATCTTGGCCTGAACCACCGCCAAATTGATGCCCTACAACACCACCAATTAACGCCCCCCCAAATGTCTTCCAGCCAGTATTGCGATCTTCAACCAATTGCTTCTCGGTAATGTTTCTTACCGAAACCACTTGACCAAATTCAACTTTTTCAACTGCAACAGCCTGATTACGATCATAAGGCGCAGCGCTTAGTTGGGGTATACTAAATAATAAACTGATAACCGTAAAAACAATAAGATGAGGTTTCAACATATGCATTTTTCCGCTAACTTAAAGGTATGTACATTGCCTAATTTTACTCAATTGTGAACTCACTGTCCTATTTAAATCAAGATCAACAAGATTTTCCACCAGCAGAGCAAGCGCTAAGCGACCCTAATGGGCTACTCGCGGTTGGTGGCGATCTGCAACCTGAAAGGCTGCTAAATGCTTACTACAATGGGATTTTCCCTTGGTTTAATCAAGATGATCCCATTTTGTGGTGGTCTCCCGATCCGCGTGCGGTTTTTGTTCCCGGAAATTTAAAAATAAGCCGTAGCTTATTGAAACATTTAAAAAAACAAAAGTGGACCTATAGCATTAACAAACAGTTTTCCGCTGTCATTCAAGCTTGCGCAGCCCCAAGAGCTAAGCAAGATGAAACCTGGATTTCAGATGATATTCAGCAGGCTTATCTTAAGTTGCATCATCAAGGCCATGCTCACTCAATTGAAGTATGGGAAGAAGGCAGCCTCATTGGAGGCCTTTATGGGCTGGCTATTGGACAAGTTTTTTGCGGAGAATCGATGTTCCACCTTCGTACTAATGCCTCTAAAGCTGCTATGATCTTATTACAGCAACACCTAATACGGTGTGGCTTTAAACTCATTGATGCACAAGTGGTTAACCCACACTTGGACAGCTTGGGCGCAAAAGCAATAACACGAAAAGATTTTCTCGCGCTCCTTAAGCACCTAAGAGACGGCAACGTTAACCCGAACAGCTGGTTAACTGCAGAGGTACCGATTGAACTCTAACTCTAAATCTAGACCTGTCACGGTTGGAAAAACCAAAATCTTTCCTTGTAGCTACCTAGAGGAGCAACAAGAGCAACTCTTAGTATTGCAAGAGGATATCATTGATGCGGGATTATTTGAGCAGCTACTGGCGTTAGGTTTTCGTCGCAGCAGCAGTATGATCTATAAACCACAATGCCCTCACTGCAACGCATGTTTACCCATTAGACTTGAAATCGATGAATTCAAGTTATCAAAAAGACAAAAGCGCACCCTAAAAAATAATCAAGATTTAAGCTGGAAAATTGTCGATCATAAAACAGATGAACAATATGCCTTATATGAGCGATATGTTAATACACGCCATTTAGACGGTCCAATGTACCCTGCCACACCAGAACAGTACGATAGTTTTGCCACCGCAAATTGGACTCAACCAGTGTTTATAGAGCTATCTATCGCTGACAAACTGATTGGTGTAGCAGTCACAGATGTGCTTCCGAACAGTTTATCTGCCATTTATAGCTATTTTGATCCAAATGAGCATAAACGATCTTTAGGAAGTCTGTTAATATTGCTGCAAACCAAGATAGCCAAAATGATGCAGAAACAATTTTTATATTTAGGCTATCAAATTGATGATTCTAGAAAGATGAATTACAAACGAGACTACCGTCCCCACCAAATTCTCACGCGTTCTGGCTGGGTTACAGAGATTAAGATCAAAAACATAAACATTTAAGCAATAACGGCTCTACAGCTGTGGTTCACTCAACCTTTTCTTTACAGTGACGTGAATTTACGGCATGATATGCCCGTTTTTAATATTTGAAGGCTAACAGGATAACTGATTAATGGCGAAAGAAGACAACATTGAAATGCAAGGCACAATCCTTGAAACCTTGCCAAATACAATGTTTCGTGTAGAACTTGAAAATGGTCATGTCGTAACGGCACACATTTCAGGAAAAATGCGTAAAAACTATATCCGTATTCTTACGGGTGACAAGGTAACGGTTCAGCTGACCCCTTACGATTTGAGCAAAGGACGCATCGTCTTCCGTTCACGCTAAGTTATTATTAGCCTATAACGTATCGAAAAAAAAGCCGGCTTATGCCGGCTTTTTATTATCTGCAATTCGGTGATGTTTGATAACGATGCTAAGCATCGCTATCAATCAACAAAGAATGGAGCCAAATGATGACTCCACTCAACGGCATTTAATGCATGGCTTTTTGCTGTGACTCAACTTTAATCACAATCTCATCGCCTTTCACATCAACATGGGCAACACCGCCTTTTTCAAGGTCACCAAATAGAATCGCATCTGCAAGTGGACGTTTGATTAAATCCGTCACTACGCGCGCCATTGGCCTTGCTCCCATAGACTTGTCGTAACCTTTCGCCGCTAATAGGGTTCTCGCTTCATCACTGACATGGAGCATCACTGACTTGTCGTCTAGCTGAGCTTGTAACTCGACTAAGAACTTATCAACTACCTTAGCAATAACGGTCATATCAAGGTGGTTAAACCAGATAATGGAATCCAAACGGTTACGGAATTCAGGTGAGAACACCTTGTTGATTTCCGATAACGCATCTTGAGTATGATCTTGTTGCTTAAAACCTATCGATTTACGAACCGTTTCCTGTACACCAGCATTGGTGGTCATCACGACAGTGACATGTCTAAAATCGGCTTTACGGCCGTTATTATCTGTCAACGTACCGTGATCCATCACTTGCAGCAGCAGATTATAGACGTCGGGATGGGCTTTTTCTATTTCATCGAGCAATACCACACAGTGTGGGTTCTTAATCACTGCATCGGTTAATAAGCCACCTTGGTCATAACCGACATACCCAGGAGGAGCACCAATCAGGCGTGACACCGTATGGCTTTCCATATATTCAGACATATCAAATCTAACAAGACTAAGGCCAAGGCATTTAGCCAGCTGACTCGTCACCTCCGTTTTACCGACGCCGGTAGGACCGGCAAACAAGAAGCTACCGACAGGTTTATTCTCACCGCCGAGTCCACTACGAGATAGACGAATAGCGGCACTAAGCCCCTCAATCGCGATGTCTTGCCCAAATACGACCATCTTAAGGTTACGCTCAAGGTTCTTGAGCATATCCTTATCAGAACTCGATACCGACTTCTCAGGTATACGCGCCATTTTTGCGATGATGGTTTCGATTTCACTTTGACCGATGGTTTTTTTACGCTTATTGGCAGGCAACATCGCCATTCGAGCGCCCGCTTCATCGATCACATCAATCGCTTTGTCAGGTAAATGTCTATCGTTAATGTGCTTATCAGACAGCTTTGCAGCAACACTCAACGCCGCCTGCGTGTAGCGCACATTATGATATTCTTCATATTTCGACTTCAGTCCTTGAAGGATTTTGGTCGTCTCAGCAACAGAGGGCTCATTGATATCCACTTTTTGGAAGCGACGTGCCAATGCACGGTCCTTCTCAAAAATACTTTGGTACTCTTGGAACGTTGTGGAGCCCATACATCTTAAATTACCACTTGAAAGCAGCGGTTTAAGTAAGTTGGAGGCATCCATCACGCCGCCAGATGCGGAGCCTGCACCGATAATCGTATGGATTTCGTCGATAAATAAAATCGCATGTTTATCATTTGCAAGCTCTTTGAGCAAACCTTTAAAGCGTTTCTCAAAATCGCCACGATACTTAGTCCCCGCAAGCAATGCTCCTAAATCAAGCGAGTAAACCGTTGCCTTACTCATGACTTCAGGCACTTCATCCTTGACGATACGGTACGCTAGCCCTTCTGCAATTGCCGTTTTACCGACACCGGCTTCCCCCACTAACAAGGGGTTATTCTTACGGCGGCGACACAAGGTCTGAATTGAACGTTCAATCTCTTCGCTGCGACCAATCAATGGGTCGATTTCACCTTTTTTAGCTAACTCATTCAAGTTAGAGGTAAATTGCGACAAGATGCTGCGCTCTTCTTCCGTCTCAGTTTGATCTTCAATGCGATTGGGTTCGGCATCGGTATCAACATCATTTTTTGACGAACCGTGTGAAATGAAATTGACCACATCTAGACGAGTCACATCGCCTGAGCGCAATAGATAAACAGCTTGAGATTCTTGTTCGCTAAAGATAGCCACTAACACATTTGCGCCAGTAACTTCGTTACGCCCAGATGATTGGACATGAAAAACGGCTCGTTGTAAAACGCGCTGAAAACCGAGCGTGGGCTGAGTTTCTTTCTCTTCTTCAGGATCGGAAATGATAGGCGTAGTTTGTTGAATAAAACTCGAGACTTCGCCTCGGAGTTTATCGAGGTTTGCTCCGCAAGCAACTAACGCCTCTTGTGCGGCCGGATTATCGATTAACGCCAACAATAGATGCTCAACCGTCATATATTCATGACGTGCATCTCTGGCTTGCTGAAAAGCCAGGTTTAAGGTGACTTCAAGATCTTTATTTAGCATAAGCACCCCCAAAAATTAAAAACAGATTCAACCAAATTAGGCCTCCTCTAAAGAACACAGTAACGGATGTTCGTTTTGTCTTGCAAACTGATTTACCTGAGCAACCTTAGTTTCTGCAATACCAAAAGGGAAAACACCACAAATCCCCTTTCCTTGATGATGAATGGCAAGCATTATTTCAGTGGCTTGTGCTTCATCCTTTCTAAAAAATAGCTGTAAAATCTCAATAACGAAGTCCATTGGAGTGTAATCATCGTTATTCAATATAACTTTATACATAGAAGGTTGTTTTAGTTCTGATTCAACACTCTCTTCTACGTGTTCTACGTTTTCTGTTCTACTCATGTTTCAATACTAGCCTCTAGTCTTGGCTTGTTCCAATTGATTATCGAACTCAATCTATTTAATACCACAAATCATACCAATTGCATTAAGTATTTGACCAATTCAGAGAGCCTCAGACTTTTCAATTCAAGGCACATTGGTGAAAAAGGGTTATTCCCTGTTAAAGCACTGCAAAGCAGAAGTGGAAAATCTGAGGCGCTCACTTAGTGCGGGTTTCAAAGCCCTTTAAGCTTCGTTGTGGGCTTTAGATATAGAATAACTATTAGCTTCAATCCCCCATCTCGCCTACAGGGCTTTGAATTCCCGCTGAATGGTCAAACTTTTAATGCAATTGGTATCATACCAAATAGTATGTGCTACTTTGTTTGTAAAAATGTTACCTACTTGTTAATTTTATCTTGACAAGCAACTTTTCTGCTTTCATTCTGTTCAGTACGCGAGGATTTTCCTCGCTGATATGTTTGACTATCTTACTGGGAAGTGAACAACAGAAGGAAGTGGAAGTATGGCAAGCGGAACTGTTAAATGGTTCAACAACGCCAAAGGATTCGGGTTTATTTGCCCTGATGCTGGCGGTGAAGACGTTTTTGCGCACTATTCTACCATCGAAATGGAAGGCTATCGAACTCTAAAAGCAGGCCAACCCGTCAGTTTCGAAGTGGAAGCAGGACCAAAAGGTATGCACGCGTCAGCAATATCAACAGCTAACTAAATTAGATGTGTTTGAAATAAAAAAAGCAGAGTAGTGATCTACTCTGCTTTTTATTGCTTATTAAAAAAGGCCTGTGCAATACAGGCCTGAATATTTTAGCCGTTAACAAGTGCGTTTAGCGTCGCACTTGGGCGCATAGCGTTAGCAGCTTTCACAGCATCTAAACGATAATAACCGCCTAAATCTACTGCTGGGCCTTGCACACTATTTAGCTCAGTAACAATCTTTTCTTCATTACTCGCCAAGTCTTCAGCAAACTGCGCAAACTGTGTTTGTAGCTCGCTATCTTGTGTTTGCGCCGTTAACGCTTGTGCCCAATACATCGCTAGGTAGAAATGGCTACCCCGATTATCAAGCTCACCTACACGACGTGACGGTGACTTATTGGTATCAAGGAACTGACCAATGGCCAAGTCTAGCGTATCAGCTAATACTTGTGCTTTTGCGTTGTTGGTTGTCTGGCTTAGATGCTCTAATGATGCACCTAACGCTAAAAACTCACCTAATGAATCCCAACGAAGATGACCTTCTTTCTCAACTTGTTGAACATGCTTAGGCGCACTGCCACCCGCACCCGTTTCAAACAAGCCGCCACCGTTCATAAGTGGCACGATTGAAAGCATTTTAGCACTGGTACCCAGTTCTAAAATAGGAAATAAATCAGTGAGATAATCACGCAGCACGTTACCCGTTACTGAGATAGTATCTTTACCCGCTTTTACACGTTCAAGCGTATAGCGTGTCGCGTCAACCGGAGACATGATGTGCAGTTCAAGACCATTGGTATCATGATCTTTTAGATACAGCTCAACCTTTTTAATGATTTCAGCATCATGCGCTCGATCAGCATCTAACCAAAATATTGCAGGAGTCGCTGACAAGCGTGAACGATTAACCGCAAGCTTTACCCAATCACGAATTGGCGCATCTTTAACTTGGCACATTCTGAAAATATCACCGGCTTCAACCTTGTGTGACATTAGCACTACGCCACTTTGGTCAACGACATTAACGCTACCCGCCGCTGCAATTTCAAATGTTTTGTCGTGGCTACCGTACTCTTCTGCTTTTTGGGCCATAAGGCCAACGTTTGGCACGCTTCCCATAGTGCTAGGGTTAAATGCGCCATGCTTGATGCAGAAATCAATGGTTTCTTGATAAACGCCAGCGTAACAACGATCTGGGATCATTGCTTTCATGTCTTTTAGCTGACCATCTGGACCCCACATCTTACCTGAAGTACGAATAGCGGCAGGCATAGAGGCATCAATAATGACGTCACTTGGAACGTGTAAGTTAGTAATGCCTTTGTCAGAGTCAACCATCGCCAGTTCAGCACTGCATGCGTATACCGCTGCGATATCCGCCTCAATAGCCGCTCTTTGATCTGCAGGTAAAGTGGCAATTTTGGCGTAAACATCACCCACACCATTGTTAACATCAACGCCAAGTTCTTCAAATAACTTGCCGTGCTTCGCAAATACATCTTTGTAGTAAACTTTAACCGCATGACCAAAAAGAATCGGATCCGATACTTTCATCATGGTCGCTTTTAAATGCAGTGATAATAAAACATCCTGCTGTTTAGCTTTTTCTGATTCACGCTCGTAAAAACTCACTAAAGCTGCTTTGCTCATGACAGCAGAATCAATCACTTCATCGGCTTTCAATGCGATAGCACTACGCAATACTTGTTCAGACCCATCGGTTTTGTTCAATACAATTGAAACACTACCCGCTGTTGCAACAGTGACCGATTTTTCACTGCCATAAAAATCACCTTCACTCATATGAGCAACGTGAGACTTAGAGTCTGTAGACCATTTCCCCATTGAATGTGGATTTTTTTGAGCAAACTTCTTTACCGAACCGGGTGCACGGCGATCTGAGTTTCCTTCGCGCAATACAGGGTTTACCGCGCTGCCTTTAATTCTGTCGTAACGCGCTTGGATATCTTTTTCAATATCGCTTGCGGGCTCATCAGGATAGCTAGGAATGTCATAGCCTTTATTCTGCAGTTCTAAAATACAGGCTTTAAGCTGCGGCACGGATGCGCTGACATTTGGCAGCTTGATGATGTTAGCTGCTGGTGATTTAGCCAGCTCACCAAGTTCAGCAAGCGCATCACTGATTTTTTGCTCAGCGGTTAAGTTTTCAGGGAAAACAGAGATGATCCGGCCAGACAGTGAAATATCACGAGTCTCGACGTTAACACCTGCACTTTGAGTGAACTTCTGAATAATAGGTAACAAAGAAAGAGTGGCGAGTGCTGGAGCTTCGTCAGTTTCGGTATAGATGATCGTTGATGATTTATCGTTCATTTTTTGTCCTACATTATTTTAAATTTAAGATTTTTATAATAATTATGTCTATCTTTATGATTAAAAGGTAAAAAATTCAGTCACTTTCGATATTT